>RFLL01000245.1 GCA_003693905.1 Alphaproteobacteria bacterium | reverse complement strand
GCAACAGCTCGAGCTTGAGAACGACCGATACGGGAATCTCCAGTCCCAGCGAGGCGCCCTCGACCTCGATCACCGGCGTGCGCCGGATCCATGGGCTCAGACGCGCCGCCGCGGCCTCGATATCGGCCGGCGTGATCGGAGTGTCTTCGTATGCTTTCATTGGCTTTCCTCGGCGGATGGATGGAGCCGCAGAGCGAGCGGTGACAGCGTATCGAGTGAGCGCCGCGCCCAGTCGCGCCGGGGGACATTCCGCGCCGCCCGCAACCGGGCAGCATCGACTCCGTCCAGCGCCGCATCGCGGTCCACGGTGAGCACGCGACCACCCGCGACCACCTGCCGCCCGTCGACATAGACGTCGCGCACGGCCCGCTCGGCCGCGCCGAAGATCCGGCTGCGCAGCGGGTCACGCACCGGGCGCATCGCCGGGTGGGTGAGATCGACCAGCACCACGTCAGCCTTGGCGCCCGGCACCAGCCGGCCGAGGTCGTTGCGATGCAGGGCCCGGGCACCGCCCACGGTGGCGGCTGCAAACACATCGGCGGTGCGCGCCCCGTCGAGGCTGCGCGGCGCGATCCGGCCGAGCAGCGCGGCAAGGCGCATTTCTTCCACGAGATTGTGCGGAAAGGTGTCGGTGCCGAGGCCCAAGTTCACTCCCGCCGCCCGGTATCGCGCAAACGATTCCAGCACCATGCCATGGCGCACGAACACGTTGGGACAATGGGCCACTGAAACCCCGCTGTCCGCCAGAACGGCAAGGTCACGTTTCGGTTCGCCCCACAGGATCCACGAATGATCGTCGAGGAAAATGGCATGGGCGACGATCGTCTCGGCCCCTAGCAGGCCGAGCGAGTGGAGCCACTGAATCGGTGTGCACCCGTGCCGGCGGGTAATTTCGTGAAACTCGACCACGCTTTGCGCCGCGTGTATGTGGAGCGGCACGCCGCGTTCGCGAGCCGCGGCCTGCGCATCACGCAACAGCGCGGGCGTGCAGGTATCGACCTGTGCCGGCGTCACCATGGCCGACAGACGCCCGCTCGGGTGACCCAGCGCCCGGTCGACGACGTCGAGCGCGGCCTGCATCGCCGCCCGCCCGCCGTCCTCGGCCCATTCGTAGCTCACCGCATGGCCGTTGTCGGTGTACCAGCGGGCGGAGCGGAACATCGGCGCGAGGATGCAGCGCAGACCGCTTTGCGCCGCAAGATCGATCCACCCTTCATACGGCACCGACAGATCGACCAGGGTGGTCACGCCGCTCGACAGAAGCTCGCCGTAGGCCGCCTGCGCACAGGCGCGCATGCCGGCTTCGTCGGGGCTATACGCCGGCATGTAATCATAAAGACCCGACCAGCCGAGGCGGGGATTGCCGACATCCTCGGCAAAGCCCTTGGTCATGGGCTCCGACATCGGATGCGCGTGCAGGTCGATCAGTCCGGGCATGACCATGACGTCGCGCCCCGGCACCTCGAGCGCGGCCGGACCGGCGTAATGATCGCCAACCTGCACGATCTCGTTGCCGGCAAAGGCGACGTCGCCGTTGCGGCGATAGCAGTGGCAGCCCGCCTCTTCATCCCACGCCACGATCCACGCGGCCTCACGAATCACCGTAACCGGTGCGTCCATCGCTTTGATCCACCTCGTCTCACCCCTTGCCTTCAGAATCCGCTTCAGGAGATCGAGCCGACGCCATAAGCCCCGCTCAGCAGATTCCCTGCGGCAAAACGCTCGAACGCATAGGGGGCAAGATCGATATCCATCTCCTGCCCCAGGGTCCGTTGCGCCAGGCACAGGCCGACCGCCGGCGCCAGCTTGAAACCGTGGCCGGAAAAGCCGAAGGCGAGCGTCAGCCCGTCGATCCCCGGCACCGGACCGAGGACCGGGTTCCAGTCGGGCGTGATGTCATAGGCCCCGACCCAGCCTGCCGTCAGTTCGGCAGCGGCGAAATCCGGCATCCGGTGGGCAAGCTGCCCGCCCTGAAACAGGACGAAATCATCGCCGACGGTTTCGTCCATGACATCCGGATCGGCGATCGGATCGCCGTAATCGCCGGTCCCGACCAGGACGACGCCACCGGTTGCCGGGCGGAAGTACATCTTGTTTGCCGTGCACAGATCCTTGACCACCGGCAAGGTGCGCGCATAGGGCGCGTTCGTGCGGAAGGTCAGAACCGTGTGGCGGGAAACTTCGAGCGGAATGTCGAGGCCCACGCCGCGGGCCAGCGCCGCAGTCCACGGACCGAGCGCGGTAATGACGACGGGGGCATGGAGCTCGCCGCGGGCAGTACGCACACCGCGCACCTGCCCGCCCTCGACGATGAGGCCGAAAACCGGGGTGTCGGTCATCACGACGACCCCCTTGGCGCGGGCGGCCCGGACGAAACTCGTCGTGGTCAGATAGGGATCGGCATAGCCGGAATTCGGTTCCCAGGCGATAAGTGCCGCATCGTCCAGCGCAAGCAGCGGATGGCGCGCCCGCGCCGCGGCGCGATCGACGATCACGGTCTCGGCCCCGGCTTCGGTCTGCAAAGCCAGATTCGCCCGCATGCGTGCGGCGAAATCACCCTCCGGCGCAATGATCAGATAGCCGGTGCGCACGAAACCGGACTCGGCCTCGTCATCCTCCAGCCAGTCCGCGAAGGCGGCGAACATCGCCAGGCTGCGCACCGTAAGCGCGGTGTTGCTCGGCACCGAATAATGCGTGCGCACGATGGCACACGATTTGGCCGTCCCCCCGCTGCAAACCTGATCGCGCTCGACCAGCGCCACCTTGAGACCGCCGAGTTTGGCCAGATGAAAGGCCGTCGAGGCGCCGACCACGCCGGCACCAACGACAACCGCATCAAAGGTTTCCGCCATGTTCTGAAGGCCCCGTCTTGAAAATTGTTTCGGGCGCGCAGCTCTTGCGGGCGGAAACGATAAGACGGTGCGCAGCTCCCGTGCAAGCACCGCCACGTACGATGCGCCGCGCCGCGCACCGCACACGGCAGCGGCGGGACGGACATTCGCATGCGAAGTTTCTTGATTCCTGTCCGTCCTCTGCCTAAAACCGGTTCATGAATGTGATTCGAATTATTCTCGCCATTTTTCTGCCCCCCGTCGCGGCCTTCCTGACCGTCGGCGTGGGGCTACATTTCTGG
>RFLL01000244.1 GCA_003693905.1 Alphaproteobacteria bacterium | reverse complement strand
TCCTGTCCCCGGCCTCGTGCCGCCCCTTCCCGATCGGGCCGGATGATCGCGATCGCCGGGCCCTTTTCGCGCCCCGCGACGCCCCCGATTTCGAAAGCTTCGGGCATTCCCGCCAGACGGGTCGGTCGAAGGGGCGGCTGGTATAAGCACGAATTTACGCGATTTCGCAGCCTGTTTACGGGCCGCGAAATCAACGCCCGGCCAATATCGCGGCGCGTCGGTCAGCGCCTATCTCGGCCTCGACACGGTCACGGGGACCGCGTTCGAAAAACGGGAATAGGACACATGACCAAGCGCATCTTTTCCACCACCTCTGTCTTCGCCCTCGTCGCCGCGGGCGTGTTTGCCGGCCAGATGAGCCAGGCGCGCATTGCCGCCGAGACGCCTGCGCGCATCGCGGCACCGGCCGGCGTTCAGCTGGCGCTGCTCGGGCCGGTTCGCGCGGCATTCGCCGATCCGCATGACGATTTCGGCACAGACGACCAGATGCTGATCAAGCGTGACCGCCGCGGCGATGACAGCCGGAACGACATGGCGTCGCATGACGATCAGGAAACCTCGCAGTCGGCCGATGACAACGGCACCGACAGCTCGAATGACCGTGGCACCGACAACTCGAATGACCGTGGCACCGACAGCTCGAATGACCACGGCAACGACTCGGGCAACGACCATGGCAACGACAGCTCGAACGACCATGGCAACGACTCGGGCAACGACCACGGAAACGATTCGGGCAATGACCACGGCAACGACCGCGACAGCAGGGGCGACTGATCAACAGCCCTCCAGGCGAGGCCCGGCCCTTCGGGCCTCGCATGACCCGCCCGCCGGCGGCGCCATTCCGCGATCGGGCGCGGGCTTGCCGGTTCATCCCCCGCCCTGCCAGGGCCGCACCCCCGACGGCGTCGCCTGAAATTGGCCGTTCGGCCCGTAAACTGGAGTTTATACGCACCGCACAGATGTTGAGAGGACCGAATTTCAACCTGCGGCCAATGTTCCGGCACGGTTCCGTCTGCACTATAGGTCGAGAACCCGGACACTGGGGATCGGGTTTGCAGAACTGGAGAACGACATGACCTATCGCAGCCGTTCCGGCGTAAGCCTCCTTGCCCTCATCGCCGCAGGTGCCCTTGCCGGCCAGGTGGCCCATGCCCGGGCTCTCGCAGAAGGCCCCGTGCCGCAGCTTGCGCCCGCCGGCATCGAGATCGCGCTTCTGGGGCCGATGCACATGCGCCTTGCCGAACCGCCCATGAATGGCGAGGATGACGACGACGAGATACTCACCAAGTCGGACGGCGACAGCAGCGACGACGATGAATCGGACGACGACAGCAGCGATGACGGTGACTCCGGCGATGACAGCAGTGATGATGAGTCGGACGACGACAGCAGCGATGACGGCGACTCGGGCGATGATGGCGACTCGGACAGTGAATCCGACAGCGACTCCGATCATGACAGCGATTCCGACAGCGACAGCGATTCCGACAGCGACAGCGACGACTGACGCCGCCTTGCGCTGCCCCAGGGCCGGGAACGACCGGCCGGAAATGGGACACGATGCCTAGACGTTCGAGCAGGACGGGAACTGCGGCTCTGGCCGCAGTTCTCATCATGATCGCCTCCCTCGCGGCTGCGGGGCAGGAGGTGGTGGATTCGGCGGTAACCTTTCTGAAACGCCAGGGCTACAAGGTCGAGGAGATCGAAAAGACGTTTCTGGGGCGGGTGCGCATTCAGGCGAAACGATCCGATGCACAGCGGGAAATGATCCTCGACCCGCATACCGGCGAGGTACTGCGCGACCTCGTCAGGGGAACTGCGCCCGGAAGCAAGTGGCACCATCGTTTCCCGAGCGATGATTTCGCGGCAGTGCCCGGTGATGACGGCGGCGTGGACAACAATGCCGAGAACACGGCCAGCGACAGCGGAACCGACAGGGACAGCCATGACGATCACGGAACCGATTCGAGCGACAGCAAGGACGATCACGGCAACGATTCGGCCGACAGCAAGGACGATCACGGCGACGATTCGGCCGACGGCAAGGACGACCACGGCACCGACTCGAACGACGGCAAGGACGACCACGGCGACGACCACGGCGACGACCACGGCGACGACCACGGCGGCGATGACTGAACCCTTGCGCCGCAAGTCGCGCAGCGAACATGTGACGAGTACCCTGTTCATCGCCTTCATCGCCGTGCTGCAGACGGTGTTCGGCATCTTCTTCGTCTACGATCTCGCAGCCTCGGTGTTCGGCTGGCGCGACACGCCGATCAGCTGGAGCTGGCGCGAGACGCTGGAGATGATGGCGACGGCCGGCCTGCTGCTCGGCATGATCCTCGGCGCGGTGCTGCTCTACACGCTGTTGCGCCAGCGCCGGCTGACAGCCCAGCGCATGCGCCTGGCCGCCGGAGAGTTCTATGAGGTGGTCCAGGACCGCTTCGCCGAATGGGGGCTGACGCCCTCGGAACGCGACGTCGCCTTCTTCATGCTCAAGGGCCTCAGCAACACCGAGATCGCGGCGCTGCGCAACACCTCCGAAGGCACGATCAAGGCGCAGACCACCGCCATCTACCGCAAGGCCGGCGTGTCCGGCCGCTCGCAGCTTCTCAGCAGTTTCATCGAAGAGCTGATGCAGTACACCCCGAACGAGCCGGCGCAGCGCTGACGGGCAGGCTTGACCCGCCGGCGCAGTTGGCGCCATGTGGGCGCCGCGGGCCGTGCGATACTGGCCCGGCGATCACCGGCCGGGGGCGCAGGCATGAGCGAACTCGTCATCCATATCGGCGACTGCAAGGCCGGCAGCACGGCAATCCAGAAGGCC
>RFLL01000243.1 GCA_003693905.1 Alphaproteobacteria bacterium | reverse complement strand
TCTCGAAGGTGAGCGACCCCGGCGCTTCGACGAACACCACCCGCGTCTGCGGCCGGATGAGATCGGCAATCGCGGCCCCGACATGCGGATCGTAATAGCTCGTCGCCACCCCGAAACGGGCGAGCAAACCATCGCACAGGCGGCGCACCGGCCCGTAGACGGCATCGCTCACCAAAATGTGATCGCCGGCCGCGGTGAACGCCACCAGCGCGCCGGCGATGGCGGCCAGACCGCTGGGCACGGCGATTCCCGCGTATCCTTGTTCCAGCTCCGCGACCGCGTCTTCCAGGGAAAAGGTCGTCGGCGTGCCGAGACGGCCATAGTAGACACGCCCTTTTTCAAGTCGGCCGGCAGCCGCATCGCGCAATTTCGCCACGCTCTCGAACAGAACGGTCGAGGTGCGATAGACCGGTGGATTGACGGCGCCGTGCTGTTGCGCCGGATCGCGACCAATGTGCATCAGGCGGGTTTCAGGGCGAAGGGCGGCCCGGCGGCCCGGCGCCGGAGGAGGGGAAGACTTGTTCATCTCGGCATCGAAGCCTTCTGGTCAAATAACGGGATCATCGGTTGTCGAGGCCGCAGCATAATCGTCCCCGGCTGCAGATTCGAGTGCTGTTCCAAGCGCTTGCCTTGCGATGCTCCGGGTTTGCGGTGCATCTTGACGGCAATTTGCGCACCGATCCGTGATAAATTATGAAAGCGGTCCATGTCAGCCCTGTTGCGTTTCGCACACGCATGTTACATGTTTTGAGCGCGATGGGCGGGCGTCGGCCGGTCGCGACCGCAGTCAATCACGGCGCGGTCCGCCGCGGCTCTTGCCCGGGGACAAATGACAATGGTGCAACAGGGAAGGTTTTCTCCATGAAGGTAATGAAGGGTCTGCTCGCCGCTGCAGCGGTGACTGCTTTTGCAACCGCTGCGTCGGCCGGCACGATGGATGAGGTCCGCGAAAAGGGCTTTGTTCAGTGTGGCGTCAGCCAGGGCCTGCCGGGCTTCTCGAACCCCGACGAGCAAGGCAACTGGACCGGCATCGACGTTGACGTGTGCCGCGCGGTGGCCGCAGCCGTTCTCGGCGACGCCAGCAAAGTGAAGTTCACGCCGCTTTCGGCCAAGGAACGCTTCACCGCGTTGCAGTCGGGCGAAGTCGACATGCTGTCGCGCAACACGACGTGGACGCTGGTCCGCGACACCGCGCTCGGCCTGAACTTCGCCGGCGTCAACTACTATGACGGCCAGGGCTTCATGGTGCGCAAGGACCTTGGCGTCAAGAGCGCACTTGAACTGGATGGGGCCAGCGTGTGCGTCAACATCGGCACGACGACCGAGCTCAACCTCAGTGACTATTTCCGCGCCAACAACATGTCGTTCAATCCGGTCGTGTTCGAAAAGGCGGACGAAGTCGTCGCCGCCTACGATGCCGGCCGGTGCGACGTCTACACCACCGACCAGTCGGGTCTGGCGGCGCAGCGTATCAAGCTGAAGGATCCGGACGCGCACATGATTCTGCCCGAGATCATCTCGAAAGAGCCGCTCGGGCCGGTCGTGCGTCACGGCGACGACAAGTGGCTGGATATCGTCAAGTGGTCGCTGTATGCGATGATCGAGGCTGAGGAACTCGGTGTCACCTCGAAGAACGTCGACCAGATGAAGGCATCGTCCAAGAACCCCAACATCCGCCGCCTGCTCGGCGTCGAGGGTGACATGGGCAAGAACTTGGGCGTCAGCAACGACTGGGCCTACAACATCATCAAACAGGTCGGCAACTACGGCGAAAGTTATGATCGCTACGTCGGGCCGAAGACCGCACTCGGTCTCGAACGGGGCCTGAACGCCCTGTGGAAGGACGGCGGTCTCCAGTACGCGATGCCGGTACGCTGATCGGGCTCGTGTAACGAACGGGGAAAGCGTGCCTGACCGCATGGTCGGGCACGCGATCCTGTTTCACGTGCCGACGACGGCCCCATCCGTTCGCGATCGATCCGTTTGCCTCATCCAGATTCCAGGAGGCTGCCGTGGCTGTAAACGCCGATACCGCGGCCCCGCCGTCCAGACCGCCGCTTTGGAATGACCCGCGCGCGCGCGCCGTGGTCTATCAGATACTCGTCCTAGGGCTGGTCATCCTCGGCGGTGCGTATCTCGTCAACAACACGATCCATAACCTTGAAAAGCAGGGGATCGCCTCCGGCTTCGACTTCCTCAACTCGACGGCCGGATTCAGCATCTCGATGACGCTGATCGAATACAGCGAGGAATCGACCTACGGCCGTGCGTTTCTGGTCGGCCTGTTGAATACGATCCTGGTCTCGGCCATTGGCGTCTTCTTTGCCACGATCCTTGGTTTCATCATCGGCGTAGCGCGGCTGTCGCGCAACTGGCTGATCGCGAAGCTGGCCGCCGCATATATCGAGGTTCTGCGTAACATCCCGCTGCTTCTGCAGCTTTTTTTCTGGTATTTCGCAGTCCTGCGCTCGGTCCCCGGACCGCGCCAGAGCATAGAGCTTCTGGATTCGCTATTCCTGAACAACCGCGGCCTGTTCCTGCCGCGACCGGTCTTTCAGGAAGGCTTTTCGTGGATCTGGATATCGTTGTTCGCGGCCATCGCTCTGAGCATCGCCATCGCGCGCTGGGCGCGCAAACGTCAGGAGGAAACCGGCGAGCAGTTTCCCGTCTTTCTGACGTCGGTGGGCCTGATCGTCGGTCTGCCGCTGCTGGCGGCAATCCTGACCGGGTTCCCGCTGGCCTGGAACTATCCCGTTCTCAAGGGCTTCAACTTCGTCGGCGGAATCGTGCTGATTCCCGAATTCGTCGCGCTGGTGGTGGCGCTGTCGATGTATACGGCCTCGTTCATCGCCGAAATCGTGCGTGCCGGCATTCTGGCGATCAGCCATGGCCAGACCGAGGCCGCCCACGCACTGGGGCTGAGCCGGAACCAGACCCTGCGTCTGGTGATCATCCCACAGGCACTGCGGGTCATCATCCCGCCGCTGACCAGTCAGTACCTGAACCTGACCAAGAATTCGTCGCTGGCCGCCGCGATTGCATATCCCGATATCGTTCTCGTGTTTGCCGGTACGGTTCTGATGCAGACCGGCCAGGCGGTCGAGATCATCGCGATCACGATGGGTTGCTACCTGACCATGAGC
>RFLL01000242.1 GCA_003693905.1 Alphaproteobacteria bacterium | reverse complement strand
GAGGAAGATAACGGCCAGAAAGCCCATCCAGCAGCGACGGCTGCGGCGAGGGCCGCGGCACCGAGAAGCAGGCCGGACGGCGAACGTATATTCGGGCTTACCGTCATTCGACTGCGTAGACCCTGGGCTGGCCCTCGCCGATCTCGTAGACGGTGAACGGCTGGCGCTTGACGCCATTCATCCCCGGCGAGCCCATGGGCATCCCTGGAAGCGTCACGCCTTTGATGTCCGGCCGTTCGGTCAGAAGCCTGTTGACCGTGTCAACCGGCACGTGGCCGCTCACCACGTAGTTTTCGATGAAGGCGAGGTGGCAGCCCTGGAAATCGTCCGGGATGCCGGCTTCACGGCTCATGGGCACGAGTTCGTGGGTCGGCTTGACTGTCACGGTGAAGCCATTGTCGCGCAGGTAATCGGCATAGTTCTCGCAGCAGCCGCATTGTGGATTCTTGTAAAGGGTGACCTCTTCGGCAGCGGCATTCGTACCGGTCGCCAGATATGTCCCGCCGCCAAGTGCGGCTGCTGATGCGATAGCGATGATGAGTTTGCGCATGTGAGTTCTCCTTTACTGGTTTCAGCGGTCTTTACAGCTTTCCGACACGAGGCGTTCCAGGTCGGCAAGACTGCCGAAGATGACCGAGTAGCGGTCGCCCTGCATGCCTGCGCCGAGGACCACACCGAATCCCGGCGGCGGCCCGGTTTCGGTGCTGTCGATCTTCAGTCGGATGTTCTTTTCCCAGTAGACAGCGTGTGCGCCATCGGCAGTCTCGATGGTGTATCCATCGCCGCAATGGCGCATCGCAACCACGCGCGCATTGTCTGGCGCATCGCGTATCGGCTTTGGCGCCTGACCGCGCAGATAGACTTCAGGGATCACGCCGTTGGTCACGAGCTCCGCTGCACCCTCGGGCCCTCCGGCGCGTTCGAGAAAGGCAATAAGGTCTGCGCGCGCACCCCTGTCCGCGATACCGCGGAAAACCATCGAGGTACCCTCGATCATCGCCTGAGGGTTCGTGAGCCAGGCGTCGAGCGCCGCCGCGTCCCAGGGAAAGTCGGCGTCGCGTAGCGCGTCCGAATAGCGGGTGAACCCTTCCGCCCGGCCCGCTGGTCGGTTCCAGATACCGCCGAGGCTCGGGCCGGTGAGATGAAGTCCAGGCTCAAGCGCGTGGCAGGCGACGCAGGCTCGGTATACTTGTGCGCCACGCGCCACATCGCCCTCGGCGGCAGCAGCGGAGGATAACGCCAAGCCTGCGGTAATAGTTAGCACGATGAGCAAATATTTCATCGTCTGTTCTCCTTTCATGTAACGCGGATGACGCCCATCATTCCCGCCGCCTGGTGTTCGAGGATGTGGCAGTGGAACATCCAGTCGCCGGGGTTGTCGGCGACGAGGGCGATCTCGACCTTTTCACGCGGTGCCATTAGCACTGTGTCCTGCCATTCGCGGTGGCGTGTCGGCTGACCGTTGCGCGCGATCACGCGGAAGGAATGGCCGTGCAGGTGGATGGGGTGATGCCAAGCGGTCGCGTTGGTCATGGCGATGACGTGCGACCGGTCGCGGTCCAGTGTCAACATCGGTTCCATGATGTGGCCTTCGGCCGCTTTGCCGTTAATGAACCAGATCTTGCCGGAGTGCATCATCCCCATCATCGAGCCCGTGCGCCCCATCATGCCGCCGCCACCCATCATTCCGCCCGATGAACCGTCGCCCATGCTGCCGCCCATCTCGGCCATGACCATCCCGCCCATCATGCCGCCGTTGAAGACCACGTCGTGACGAACGGCGTTGCGAAGGTCGGGTTCCGGCAGGGGATTGGCCGGCAGCTCCAAAGGCCAGTTGGGCGCACGGTCCCTGAGCGGCGCGGAGTCATAGGCGAGATCGACCAGCCGGTATTCGAGCCCTCGGTAGAACCGATCGATCACGGAGACCCGACTGCCCGGCCTCCCCGCCATGTCGAGAACGACGTCGGCGCGCATCGCCGGACCCAAGACGACGAGCCCGCCGTCCGGCGCATGGGGCGTCACGGGCTGACCGTCGAGCGCGATCACCGTGGGTTCGTGGCCTTGAAATTCGAGGCCGAATATTCGTGCGTTCGCCGCGTTGATGAGGCGCAGACGAATCCGTTCACCTCGCTTGGCCGCGAAGGTGTCCGGCACGCGGCCATTGATAGTGACCGTGTTGCCAACCCGGCCGTTGTGGCTCATGTCGTGCCCGTTGCCAAAGTCGTCGCTGATGGCACCTGACTTAATGAGGCGCCAGTCGTCGAGCACCCAGGTCACGTCGCGATCGATCCGGATTGGCTCTGGTTCCTCGACGATAAGCGGGCCATACAGACCGCGCCCTACCTGCTCGAAGCTCCGCTGGTGCGGGTGGTACCAGAAGGTGCCGGCATCAACCGCGTCAAACTCGTAGACGAATGTCTCGCCCGGGCCGATCGGCCGCTGCGTCAGGTGCGGCACGCCGTCCATGGCGTTCGGCAAACGCACGCCATGCCAGTGGACGGTGGTCTCTTCGTCGAGGCCGTTCTCGACGGCGATCCGCAGGCGCTCGCCCTGGCGCAAGCGAATCTCCGGGCCGGGGACGAGGCCGTTGTAACACCAGGCCGGTGTCTCGCCGTGCGGTTCAGGAACAAGACGGATACGGTCCGGCGCCGCGCACAGCCTGACCTCTGTCACAGGTGCCGCATGCGCCCGTCGGGACACCGGGAATGGGAGTATCGCGCCGACCGTGACAGCGCCCGTCGATGCTAGGAACGCTCGACGCGTGAGCGTCGTCGAAAGAAAGTGGGACATGGGTCCACCATCCTGATGGGTTCTACCACCTGCGCAGTGGCGGGCTCGCGCCTCAATGCAGGATTACGATCTTGCGCTACCCGAAAGGGGGCACACGCGATCAGCTGACACCTTGCTACGGACGGAGTCCGGGTAGTGTCAGATCAGGATGTTGGTTCGAGGAGGATATGGATCGGGCGGACCAGATAGGCTGGTGGAGTCGCTAAATGGAAGGTTGACATGATTGTATGGGAACAGCGGCAGAGTCAGCGCAGCGTCAGCCGGCACAGCCACAAAAGGAGTCACGCAGACCTGGTCGCAGAGAGGAACTCTGCCTTCATCCCCGGAGCAGTCAGGGCAATCTCCCATATTGCCGCCGTTCGTGTCGGTAAGCGACATTTTCACGGCCATGCTCGTCGCACTCGCCGCATGAGCGACCGTCCCCACAGCGAATGCCGCGAGCAAGATAATCACAAGAATGCGGACGTGCCTACTCATAGAAGAATAGGTAATGTTCTTTCAAGCCTTTGTCTAGGTCCAGTTTGTCGCAGGTATCCGCCTCCTTGGGCTTGCCCCGGCGCAACAGGAGAGTCTGGATAGGTCATGCCCTGCTTTATCGCGAGGGCAGCGGTCTGAATGCTGTCCGCGCCCTCCAGGGCCAAGATTTGGGCTGCGATAAGCTTACCGCTCGCGCCGTCGGCAATCACCTTAATCAACTCGCGGACATCACGAGCCGCACGCGCGCGGCAAGTTAGAGTTCTGGCCGCCACACAGCGATTTACCTGCCTGCGACAATCCGTCTTCACTTTGCAGCCTTGGCTCTGGCTTTTCTCTGTAGTGATTTGTTGTTGCTTAGTAATTTTGGTTGCGGGGGCGCGCAGCCACCGGAAGCTATTGCCTCTTGCTCTTTCTTTGTTCTCGCAAGATGCCGATCAACCGTTCGGCGTGGCCGCATGAGTTCCGTCGGTGCCGATCACCGAGGCGCCGCCTGCTGAAACCGGTGCGAGAGTCTCGCGCACCAGCTCCACCGAGGTCCAAACCGCATCGGCCACTGCCCCCAAATAGGTGCCGCCGCGGTCGGCTAGCAAATCCGCGTAGATCTCGGTCCATCCATCTAGATGTTGCTCAACAAACCAAGCAAGTTCGTCGCTCCAAGTCGCGTGCACCACGTCGTCGACTTTTGCCAGGCCATCCAATCCCCAGGCGACGAAAGCCAGCATAAAACCGAGATGGTCTGCGGGCAGATGCGGCGGCGCCCAAAGGGGCTCGACATCAAGCGCGCGGCGCTCGAAGCCGAAGTTGCGAAAGATGTGGGCGACGACATCGCCGCCGTCATATCTGGCGGGTGGGAAAAACCACATCTCGCCATCGCGCCGTGCGGCCCGCACGACATGCTCGTACGGCGGCACGAAGCGCCCGGATTGGGGTATGCAGATCACCTCGAAATAGTCTTGCCGTGCCGCGGCAAGCGCTTGCGGTCCCGGCTCTTCACCCTCCGATAGAATCGTGACGACCTGCTCGTCGGGCGCCCGCAGCAAGAGCGCCGCAGCCGCCCGAATTTCTGCTGCGATCGGCTCAGGCATTGACGACGGGCTCCAGCCGCGCGCGGGTCTGGAAGAAGGCGGCGCTTCCCCCGATCGGATCCATGAGCGGCATCTGCCACACCGCTGGGTCGCGCCGCATAATCGGATTCAAACTGATGCCCGCCCGGCGGACTTGGTCGCCCTTGACGGTCTTGCCGCCGATTTCGAGCTGTGTCGCGCCGTAGCCCCAGTGACCGTAACCCACCGAGAAGGTGATTGTCCCCGGCATGAGTCCCTCGCGCACCTTGATCCGTCCCTT
>RFLL01000241.1 GCA_003693905.1 Alphaproteobacteria bacterium | reverse complement strand
CGGCGGGATCAGGACGCCGAATACCAGGTTGCGATTGCCCTCCGGCAGGTATTCCAGTTTGGGCAGAAACCGCCATGCACCAAGTCCGGCCACCGCGGTGACCAGGACGACGATGGCCAGGGCGCTCATGCGGCTGCGCACGACGATGTCGACGAATCCCATGACGGCGCGCACGAAGCCGCGGGCCAGATGGTCGATGCCGGGCAGACTGGCGCGCGCCGGGCGCTCCGCGCTGGTGCCGGATCCGTTTGCGTGCCTGAATATGCGGTTCGACAAGGCGGGAATGACGGTGATCGAAACCAGCAGCGACAACAGCACCGCCACCGAGATCGCCACCGCGATGTCGCGGAACAGTTGCCCGACCTCGAGTTCCATGACCAGGATCGGGATGAACACCATGACCGTGGTCAGGGCCGAGACGAGTACCGCCCCCCAGACCTCCCGGGTGCCGCGCAGGGCCGCATCCCGGGCCGAACGCCCCATTTCCCGGTGGCGGTGGATGTTCTCCAGCACCACGATGGCGGCATCGACCACCATGCCGATGGCGAAGGCCAGCCCGGCCAGCGAGATGACGTTGATGGAACGACCGAGGGCGGCCATCGCCACGAACGCGCCGACCACGGAAACCGGTATGGCGATGGAGATGATGAGGGTCGCACGCGCCGAACGCAGAAACAGCAGCAGGACCGCAATCGCCAGACTGCCGCCGATCCAGATGTTCTGTTCGACCAAGTCGATGGCCGAGTTGATGTAGACGGTTTCGTCGTAGACCTGTTTCAGGCGCAGCCCGGCGCCCGGCATCACGGTGGTGTTGAGTTCGTCGACCGCGGCGCGAATGCCGCGCATGACCTCGATCACGTTGGCGCCCGTCTCCCGCAGTGCATTGAAGGCGATCGCCGGCTGGCCGAGCAGGCGGATGGTCGAGGTCGGTTCCTTGTAGCCGAAGGCGACGGTTGCGACGTCGCCGAGGGTGACGCGTGCCAGACGACCGCTTTGCGGGTCCTTGAGGGTGCGCAGCACCACGGCGCGAATCGCGTCCAGGTTGTTGAGTTCGCCTTCCACCCGGGTCACGTAGCGCCGCTTGCCTTCTTCGACATCACCCGCCGACAGCGAGATGTTGGCCGCGCGCAGGGTATCCACGATGCTGCTCAGCGTCAGGCCGTAGCGGGCCAGCAGCGCCGGCTCGACCGTGATCTGGATTTCGCGTTCGCTGTCGCCGAAGACGTTGACGCGACTGACGCCGGGTACGCGCTCGATGCGGTCCTTGACGACGTCGTTGATGAAGTCGCCGAACTCGTGAATCGGCCGCTCATTATCTGCGGCCCGCACGACGATGAACCAGGCGATCGGGCTGTCGTCGCTGCCGGCGGTGTCCAGAGTCGGTTCGTTCGCTTCCTCGGGATAGCCGGTGACGCGGTCGAGACGGTTGGCGACCAGAAGCAGCGCCCGGTCCATGTTGGTTCCGACGGCGAATTCCAAGGTCAGGCGGCTGCGTCCGGGCTGTGCGCGGCCGGTGATCTTCTGCAATCCCTCCAGCCCGGCCATTTCGTCTTCCTGCCGGGTCAGGATTTCGCGTTCGACTTCGGCCGGGGCCGCTCCCGGCCACGACGTCGTCACCGTGATGACCGGGCGGTTGACGTCGGGCGCGAGCTGGATCGGTATGGTCTGCAGGGCGACCAGGCCGAACATGATGATCATCAGGACCACGGCGATGACCGCCGTCGGGCGCTCGATCGCCAGGCGGATCAGGTTCATGAATCGCTCCCGACGATACGCACCCGCTGGCCCGGTTTCAGGCGCTCGTTGCCGCGCACGACGACCAGTTCGCCCTCGCTCAGGCCTTTGCGTACCTCGATGCGGCTGCCGACCTGCAGGCCGAGGTCGATGATGCGCGGCTGCGCCGTCGCGTCGACGACGACGAACACGATGTCCTGGCCGCGGCGTTTGACGATGGCGTCCTTGTGGACGGTCAGGGTGCGTCGTTCCGGCCCCAGGGGCACCTGCAGGGTGACGCTCTGCTGGTGGGCGAGCGGTTGTCGCACGGGGCCGAAATTGGGCACGAGGCGCACCGTGCGGGTGCGCGTCAACGGGTTTTCCGCCGGCAGGACGGCCCGCACCACGGCGCTGTGGCGGCTGCCGTCGTCCAGGGTCATGGCGACCTCGACGCCGGCGTCCAATCCGCTCAGGTGCTGGAACGGTACCTCCGCTTCGACTTCGAGGTTCTGATCGCCGACCAGACGTACGACCGGATCGCCGGCAGAGACGTAGGCCCCGAGTTCGGTCAGGCGTTCGCTCACGACCCCGGCATAGGGTGCACGGACCGTGGCGTAGGCGACGTGAAGTTCGGCCAGCTTGAGATCGGCCCGGGCCGCGGCGATCGCCGACTGCGCCTGTTTCAGGGCCGCTTCAGCGATCGCCACCCGTTGCGCGGCGTCCTCGAAGCGGGCCTGGTTGAAGGCGGCCGACGCCTTCAGGCGTTCGAGGCGGGCGTACTCCTGCCGGGCGAGCGCCAGTTCGCTGCGTTTGAGATGCTCCAGCGCCGTCGCCTCGGTCAGGCGCCCGGCGGCGATGTCGCGCTCGGCGCGCAGAACGGCATCATCAAGACGGGCGATGATCTGCCCGGTTTCGACCCGGTCGCCGACCTCGACCCGGAACTCGGCCACCGGACCGCCGATCCGCGCCGCCACGGGGCCGATGCGCTGGGCCACCAGGCGGCCGATGACAGGAACCGTCTGCGACAGAGGCATGCGCACGACCGCATCGACGCGCACCGGCGTCCCCTGGACCTGCTGTTCCTGGGCGGCCGCCGATCCGGCACGTCCTGGATGGGCACCGGAGATCGCGCCGCCGATCAGCATTCCGGCGATCGCCAGTGTCAGGACCGATGTCAGGAGATGACGAAGGGATCGCAGGATACGTTCCTTTCCGGAAATATTGGCATGAATGCGGGTCCGCATTCGGCCCGCCTCATCGAGATTTGGGCAGGGCAGAGGGCAAGTCAATGCCGCGGTTGCGCTGGGGCCGAGCGGGCTCCATCATTTCAGGGTGTTTTATAGCACAGGGTTAACCTTGGTGCGGAAGATCTCATGACCACGCTTCT
>RFLL01000240.1 GCA_003693905.1 Alphaproteobacteria bacterium | reverse complement strand
GGTCGGGAACATCATGATCGATTCCTACGAGCTGATGCGCCCGGCGATCGAACGCGAGCAGCCGTGGCGCGCCTACGGGCTCGAACCCGGCGGCTACGGGGTGCTGACCCTGCACCGGCCGAGCAACGTCGATACCCGCGCGGCACTGGCGCCGCTGGTCGAGACGCTGTGCGAGATTGCGGCCAGGGTTCCGATCGTCTTTCCGGTGCATCCGCGCACCCGCGGCCGGCTCGAGGAATTCGGCCTGCTCGATCGCCTGAGCACGGCGCCGGGGATGCACGCCGTGCGGCCGCTCAGCTATCTGCCGTTCATGGGGCTGGTACGTCGCGCCAGGCTCGTCATCACCGATTCCGGCGGGTTGCAGGAGGAAACCACCTATCTCGGCATTCCCTGTCTGACCCTGCGCGACACCACCGAGCGGCCGATCACCGTGACCCAGGGCAGTAACCGCCTGGTGCCGCCGGCAGAGCTTGGCGCGGCGGTGGCGCGGGTCCTGGCCGGGCAATGGCCGACCGGCAGCCGCCCCGACCTCTGGGACGGGCACACCGCCGATCGCGTCGTCGCCAGTCTGCGCCGCCGCGTCGTCGGCGGGTAAACGGGGGCTTCGTATCCTGAGCGAAGAGGTGAACCCCATTGCAGGCCCGGCCGTCAGGTCTCTCGTGGCCACGAATGGTGCGAGATCGTCGAAGTGCTACAGGGCGATCTCGACGCCTGCTTCGTCCGCTGCAACACCAGGCGTCCTGACCAGCTCCCCTGAAATGGTCTCGTTTTGAGATTACCCTGTTCTCAGATTATTGAGGAGACAGGCGATGAAGCGGAGCACGGTTGCGGAGGAGCAGATCATGGGCATTGTGCGGGAGCTGTCCGGCGCGCCGCATCGAACAGCCGCCAGCCGACGACGGCGATTCCGAACAGAATGACGCCGCTGACGAGTGCCGGCATGAGGTATCGGGTCAATGGCATCGCCGGTGCCTCAGTCTCTGACCATGTCCGCAGGAGTTTGCATGAAAACAGCGTCGCCGCGCCCTATCCGATACGCACCAGGCCGACGTCGAGAAATTCATACGGCGGCAGATAAAGGTTCCTGGTGGCCGGTCCTTTGCGAATGCGCCCCGCCGTGTCGTAGTGCGACCCGTGGCAGGGGCAGAACCAGCCGCCCCAGTCGCCGCGCGGATCGCCCGGCTTCTGGCCGAGAGGAATGCATCCCAGATGCGTGCACACGCCGATCACGATCAGCCATTCCGCCCGCTTGACCCGCGATGCATCACTTGCCGGGTCGATCAGATCGGGGTTGTCGTCATCGGCCCTTGCCTGCGCGATGCGCTCGGGTGTGCGGTGGTCGATGAAAACGGGCTGACCGCGCCATACGATGGTGACCCGCTGTCCAAGCTCGATGGGCGCCAGGTCAACCTCGGTCGAGGCCACCGCCAGCACGTCGGCGGCCGGGTTCATGCTGTCGATCAGCGGCCACACGGCCACGGTGGTGCCGACTGTTCCGATCGCACCGGCGACAAGATAGAGGAAATCCCGCCGCGTTGCGGCTTCGTCGCGATCGGACGACAAATTGTTGTCGCGTTCAACCGATATCATCGCTTCCTCGCTTCCTGTCGCTTCGGCACGGCGAGGGATGCGGCATCGGCAACGAAGACCGACGGCCGGATCTCGGGCGTGGGGGGCGTCAAGGTCACTCCTTCGGCGCGTTGCTCCGGTGCTCGGCTTCGTCTTCGCCTTCCTCGCTTTCCTCGATATGCTTCATGAGTTCTCTGACCTGCTCCGGAATGTCGGCCTCGGAAAACTTCTTCTGCTCTTCGGGGTCGTGCACGAAGGCGATGATGTCGGACAGGTCATCGCCGGTCAGATCGATCTGTTCGCCGAGCTCTTCCTGCTGCATGTAGATCATCGCTTCTGCACCACGCCACATCCGGGCCGCGAATTCGAACGGATTCATGGGGCCGCGCATCGTCGATGCGTCCAACGCCGGTGCATCCTTGCCTCCGACGCCATTGATCGAATGGCACACGACACAGCCCTTGCTGGCGAACAGCTTGCGCCCGCGGGCCGCATTCATGGATGGCATCATCAGGACCGGTCCCATCTGCCCGCCTTCCATCTGCGCGCCGCCGGCGGCACCGTGCATGTTGGCCGCAGCCCGGTCGGCGGGCAGAAGAACGAACATCGGCATCAGTGCCGCGATCAGGGCCGCGGTCGCGATGGTGTTGCGCTTGTGCATCTCTCACATCCTCTTTGCTTTGTCTCGTATCGGCAGGACGTGGTACGGGTCATCCGCCTTCCTGCCCCGAGCTTGTTCATGCATTTGCGATCCGGGCATGGATCCCACGTTTCTTACGGCTGTACGACGGCCATCTGGTGACCGACGCCGCGGATGGGTATCTCGCCGCGGATGGCTAGGCTGTCCTGATCCAGAACCCAGATCTTCGGTTCGTCGGCGCTTGAGACATAGACCTTTGCGCTCCCGCCCACGACCGCGGCGTGATAGGGCGCCGGCACAAGGGGAATCTTGCGTACGTTCAAGGTGTGTAAATTGATGGCCACGAGCTCGTTGCGCTCGCGCGCTGACACGAACAGGTGGCTGCCGTTCCCGGATATATCGAGTCCGTGGAGAAGGCCGCCGACGGTAAAGGTCCGGCCGGGCGTTCCCGTTGCGACGTCGATCTCGGAAACGGTACCGGCGTCGGTGGACAGATCCCGGGGCGGTACGACGCGGGAGCCGAAAGCCGAATCGTCCCCGTCGGGCGCCATTCCCATTCCGGGAGCGGAGCGGCCCCCCCATCCCTGTCCCATCGGTCCCATCATGCCGGGTCCCATCATGCCCATCATTCCCTGTGGCCCCATCATGCCGGGGCCCGTCATGCCCGGACCTTGCGGCAGCGACCGGCCCATCGGGCCCATCAGGCACGGTTGCCGCATCCATTGGCCGTCCGGCATCGACTGACCGCCCGGCGGCTGCCCCATGCCCGGCGACTGTCCCATATGAGCAAGCTGAAGCTGCGACGGATTGCCGTCGAGTGCGGAATCGCCTGCGGCAAGCGCCGAGGTGCCGAGCAGCGTCAATGCTCCCAGGCCGGCCAGTGCGGCCATCGTCGATCTGCGGATGTTCATCATGAGGTTCCCTGTTCCGATATCCTTTGACTGCATGGGAAAGATAGGCACCCTTGGTAACGCTTTGATCACGCGCACAGGGCCGGTTGGTAACCGATAGTCACGGGGGGCGGGGGCCGTTACATTCCGTTACAAGTTTCCGGGTTCCAACAGCAGGCGACGGACATAGACTTCGCACATGGCGGTCGTGACTCCGGCACCGACGGGACATGTTCTGGTCGTCGACGACGACCGTGAAATCCCGATCTCCTGGGGCGGTTCCTGGGCAGACACGGCTACCGGGTTACTGCCGTCCCCGACGGCAGGGAAATGCGCCGCGCCCTTGGCGACTGGAACATAGATCTCGTCATCCTGGACCTGATGCTGCCCGGCGAGGACGGTCTTTCCCTGTGCCGGGACCTGCGCACCCGCTCGCAGATACCGGTGATCATGCTGACGATCATGGGCGAGGAGACCGACCGGATCGTCGGTCTCGAAATGGGGGCGGACGACTATATTCCGAAACCGTTCAACCCGCGCGAGCTTCTCGCTCGCATCAAGGCGGTTCTGCGTCGTACCCGGCACGGCACCACCACATCCGGAGACCCTGCGGCAGGACACACCGGCGTGCTGGGCTTCGCGGGCTGGAAACTCGACCTCACCCGGCGCCACCTTTTCTCACCCGCCGGACTGGTCGTCGATCTGACGTCGGGCGAATTCGACCTTCTCGTCGCCTTTGCCGAACACCCCCGGCGGGTCCTCAGCCGCGATCAGCTTCTCGATCTCACCCATGGCCGCTGCGAAACGCCGTTCGATCGCAGCATCGACATGCAGGTCAGTCGCTTGCGTCGCAAGATCGAAGCGGATCCCAAGCAGCCGGAGCTGATAAAAACGGTTCGCGGCGGTGGCTACATGTTCACCCCGAGCGTCACGAAAGATGAAATCGCTGCTCCCTGATACGATCG
Organism: Alphaproteobacteria bacterium; assembly: GCA_003693905.1. Classification (GTDB taxonomy): domain Bacteria; phylum Pseudomonadota; class Alphaproteobacteria; order Kiloniellales; family J153; genus J153. The sequence continues at coordinate 5,577 of RFLL01000240.1, read as the reverse complement.
CAACCCGGACTCTGCTGGTGCTGATCGTCGGGCTGGCGCTGTCGCATGCGCTCAGCATGGCTCTGTATCTGAGTGATCGCGCCGACGCCTTGATGTTCACAGGCGGGGAGCATATCGCCGAGCGCATCGCCACCATCGAACGCCTGGTTCAAGGCGCGTCTCCTGACGAACGCCAGCGGATCGTCACCCTGGCTGACAATCCCGATCTCCATGTGGCCTGGAGCCGGCAGGGCGCCATCGCGCCAAAGCCCGGTAACGGCTGGCAGACGGACGTATTTCGCGAGGCACTCCTTGACCATCTCGGCCGCGACGGCGAGCCCGACTTCCGGCTGCTTCATATCGATGGCGATGACGATCTGCCGTCGCCCTGGCGGCAGCATCTGCGTGCGGAGGGGGGGGACAGGATCGGCGATTCCGGCGAGATGGTGCTGGCATCGATCCGGATGCGCGATGGAAGCTGGCTCGATCTTGCCGCCCCGGTCACCCCGCCGCAATTCTTCTGGTCGCTGCGCTTTGCGCTCTCCATGGCCGTGATGCTGCTGGCGGTCGTGATCCTGTCGGCGATCGTCGTCCATCATCTGACCCGGCCGCTGGGAATCTTCGCCCGCGCCGCCCGGCGTCTCGGCATGGATGTCAAGGCACCGCCCTTGCCCGAACGCGGGCCGGCCGAGGTGCGCGAAGCAACCCGTGCCTTCAACCAGATGCAGGCGCGCATCCGTCGCTTCGTCGAAGATCGGACCCAGATGATCGCGGCTATTTCCCACGATCTCGGGACCCCGATTACACGCCTGCGGCTGCGCGCCGAGTTCATGGAAGACGAGGAGCAGAAACGAAAGATGCTGGCCGATCTCGAGGACATGGAGAAGATGGTCACCTCCGCCCTGTCCTTTGCCCGCGAGGAGGCAAGCGGCGAGCCGCATGCCATGGTCGATCTGCACGCCCTGCTGCAACGGGTTAGCGATGACATGTGCGATGCCGGCTATGAGGTATCCTTCGAGGCCGGCGCCGATCAGGTCGCGTTCTGGTGCCAGCCGGCTGCGCTGCGCCGGGCCTTGAGCAACGTGGTGGAAAATGCCGCCAGATACGGGCAACGGGTGCGGATTTTTCTCGATGATCGCACCGACATGGTTCTCATCCGCATCGACGACGACGGCCCCGGCATTCCCGAGGCGTTGCATGACGAGGTTTTCAAGCCTTTCCGGCGGCTGGAAAATTCGCGCAGCCGGGAAACCGGCGGCACGGGCCTTGGTCTGACCGTGGCCCGCACCGTCATTCGCGCCCACGGCGGCGACATGACGCTCGCCAATCGCCGTGAGGGCGGATTACGGGTCGAGGTGCGCCTGCCGCGTTAGGTCGCGTTGGATAACTTGGGCGGACGGGTCGGCGCGTATAGGCGCCGCTCAGCGACCGGCGGCGAGATCGGCGCTGGTCTTGCCACCGTGAGCCGCCGACCATGTTTCGGGATCCTCGAGGAAGGCGCGCACGGTGGCCAGCCCCTGCGGCGGCAGATAGGCGCGCGCTTCGGCCGCCGCGATCACGTCCCACCACGTCGCCAGCGCATGCAGGCGCACGCCGTGTTCCTTCAGCAACGCCGTGGTGCGTGGAAAGATGCCGTAGTGAAAGACGACGAAAACCTCCTCGACGATGCCGCCGGCGGTGCGGATGGCATCGATGAAGGTCAGCTTCGAGCCGCCGTCGGTGGCCAGGTCCTCGACCAGGAGAACGCGCGCGCCCTCGGCAAACGTGCCTTCGATCTGGGCATTGCGGCCGAACCCCTTCGGCTTCTTGCGCACATAGATCATCGGCAGGTCGAGACGCTCGGCAATCCACGCGGCGAACGGAATGCCGGCCGTCTCGCCGCCGGCCACGACGTCGATGCGGGCGCGGCCGATGTCGCGTTCGATCGCCGCCACGGCGAGGTCCATCAGGCGCCGGCGTTCGGCCGGGAACGAGATGATCCGCCGGCAGTCAACATAGACCGGGCTGGCGCGCCCCGAGGTGAAAATGAACGGATCGTCGGGGCGGAACAGGATCGCCTCGATGTCGATCAGGGTGTTGGCCGTCATGCGCGCAGTATCGTCGGTCGCGGCCATCGCTCCTCCTTGTGGTTCCTTGCGGCTCGATGTCATCACACATATCAGATATCGACATGACTGCGGACTGGCAATCGGTCCGTCTGCACTTTGGCGTTGCAAACCTGGAGCTTCTTCGATGAATCGACAGAACCGACGGCGCCCGTTCGATCCGACGCTGTATCTGGTCGTCGGCAGTGCCGATACCCGCGGCCGGCCCGTGGAAGATGTGGTGCGGGCGGCGGTCGCCGGTGGCGTGACGATGGTCCAGCTGCGCGAAAAAGCGCTGCCCGATGCGCCGATGATCGATCTCGCCCGGCGCCTGATTCCCATCGTGCGGTCGCATGCGGTGGCATTCATCATCAACGATCGCATCGAGGTGGCGCTGGCCGTCGATGCCGATGGCGTCCATCTGGGTCAGGACGACCGCGATCCGGTTGCCGCGCGCGCCGCTCTGGGGCCGGATCGGATCATCGGCGTATCCGCCGGGACCCCCGAGGAGGCGGCTCGCGTCGATCCCGCAGTGGCCGATTACGCCGGCGTCGGCTCGGTGTTCCCGACCGCCACCAAGCCCGATGCCGGTCCGGCGATCGGCCTCGACGGGCTGCGGGCGCTCAGCCGGATGATTCCATTGCCGGTTGTGGCGATTGGGGGAATCAATCGCACCAATGCCGCTCACGCAATTGTGAACGGCGCCGACGGCGTAGCCGTCGTGTCGGCCATCTGTGCCGCCCCCGACCCCTGCCGGGCAGCCCGTGCCTTACGCGCTGAAATTACAGCGGTAAAGGGACGCCAAGTGGATTAAAGTCTAGCAATTGCCTTTCCGGCAACGATGCAGTAAATCTTCCGTGCGATCAGGATTTCAAAAAGACCTCTCTCTCTATAATGTATATAATTGCGTTCTCCAAATATTCGATCATGAATTTGTATCAATGCCGACATGTTCCGTCTGATTGAGGAATACCGCATTCCCCTTGATGATATGAACGTGCCGCGGTTGGCGCGGCTTCTCGCCTATTGGACGGAGAAATGCGACGGCAACGCGTTGCCGCGGCGCGTCGACATAGATCCGACCGATCTGCGCGAGCACCTCGGCTTGGTGCATCTGGTCGACGTGGTGGCGCCGGGGACATTCCGCTTCCGCCTGTACGGCAGCGAATGGGCCAGCCCCTACGGCCGCGACATGACGGGGCGGACGACGGCGGATTACGAGGATCGCGAATTCGGGGCGCTGGTCACCCGGCACTATCAGGAATGCGTCGATGGCGGCGCGCCGGTATGCCATTACGTGTGCGGCGAGCTTGAGCGCCGTCTGTATGCATTCTTGCGTCTGGTCCTGCCGATGACCCAGAACGGGCAGGGGGTCGACATGCTGCTGGTGTCACCCCACCGCTGCCAGGAAGGGGCGCACCCTTACGCTTCGCGCCGGTAACGGAAGGTGCCTTCGCCGCTGGCGATCAGACGGCCGTCCTGATCGCGGACCTCGCAACTGGCAAAGAAGATCTGCCGGCCGCCGCCGGTGCGCCGCGCGTGGGCCGTGATCCGCATCCCCGCGACGGCGGGGGCGATGAACTGCGTCGTCAACGCCAGGGTCATCGCCCGGCGCCCCTCCTGCGGCGGTGGGCGATAGCATCCGGCAAAGCCGCAGGCGGTGTCGATCAGGGTGGCGATGACGCCGCCGTGGACGACCCCGCTGCGATTGATGTGCCGGTCCGTGACGCTCAGGGCGACGGTCGCCTCGTCGGTATGCCAGGCGGTCAGTTCGTATCCGACCAGCGTTGCGAACGGGCCGTGATGGACGTGAGCGAGCATGGGGCGCGAGCCTGCCGCAGGAAAAGCGACCTGTCCAGACGCGAAACCGCCTCCGGCGGCAGGGGGCGGGCCGCGGGTACACGTACGCGGGCGGAGAATTACAACAGGATTGCACGGACGGAATTTTCCTGCGCCTCGGCATGGGCTAAAGTCCCGGCCCGCTCGGGGCGAAACGGACCGTACCGCAGTGTCGTGTCGCTCCGATCAGCCTGTCCGGACCGCCCGATGGATGACCGCATTCCCGGGATACCCCTATGCCTCAAACGGAAGGTGCCTTCGCGATGATCGTCGATCCTGCTCTTGCCGACGTCCCGCCGTTGCGTCAGGCGATTCGTGACAACATCCGCGCCGACGAAACCCGGATTGTTCACTGGCTGGCCGATCAGGCGCAGTTGCCGCCCGAAGCCCTTGATCGGATCGCGGCGCGTGCCCGCGACCTCGTGGTCAAGGTTCGCGCCGCGCGCATCGGCCAGGGTGGAATCGACGCGTTCCTGCATGAATTCGGCCTGTCGACCAAGGAAGGTGTCGTGCTCATGTGCCTGGCCGAAGCCCTGCTGCGGGTCCCCGATGCCCAGACCGTGGACAAGCTCATCAAGGACAAGATCGCCACCGCCGACTGGCAGGCGCACCTCGGGCACAGCGATTCGGTATTCGTCAATGCTTCGACTTGGGCGCTGATGTTGACCGGGCGGGTGGTGCGCCTCGACGAGGGTATGCGCCGTGATCTGACCGGCACTCTGCGACGGCTGATCCAGTCCAGCGGCGAGCCGGTCATTCGCGGCGCCATTACCCAGGCGATGCGGATTCTCGGCCGCCAGTTCGTGATGGGCCGGACCATCGAGGAGGCGCTGGCGCGCGCGCGCGCCGAGGAACGGCGCGGCTATCGCTATTCCTACGACATGCTGGGCGAGGCGGCGCGCACGATGGCCGATGCGAGCCGCTATTTCGAGGCCTACCGCGCCGCGATTGCGGCCATCGGCAAGGCCGCGGCCGGGCGCGGCCCGATCGAGTCACCCGGCATTTCGGTCAAGCTGTCGGCCCTGCATCCGCGCTACGAGTTTGCCCAGCGTCACCGGGTCATGGCCGAGCTGGTGCCGCGGCTCAAGGCGCTGGCGCTTGATGCCAGGGCGGTCGATATCGGCCTTACCGTCGATGCCGAAGAGGCCGACCGCCTCGACCTTTCGCTCGACGTGATCGAGGCCGTGGCCGGCGACCCCGACCTTGCCGGCTGGCAGGGCTTCGGCCTGGCCGTGCAGGCCTACATGAAGCGGGCGCCGTTCGTGATCGACTGGCTGGCCGATCTGGCACGGCGCACCGGGCGTCGTCTGATGGTCCGTCTGGTCAAGGGTGCCTACTGGGACACCGAAATCAAGCTGGCCCAGGTCAACGGTCTGTCCGGGTATCCGGTGTTCACGCGCAAGGTCTCGACCGACGTCTGCTATCTTGCTTGTGCCAAACGCCTGTTCGCGGATCCGGCGGCCTTCTATCCCCAGTTCGCCACCCACAACGCCCACACGGTGGCGGCGGTGGTGGAAATGGCGGGTGGGCGCCGCGATTTCGAATTTCAGCGTCTGCACGGCATGGGCGAGGCGCTCTATGCCCAGGTCGTGGGCGCGGACAACCTCGATCTGCCGGTGCGCGTCTATGCCCCGGTCGGCAGTCACGAGGATCTGCTCGCCTATCTGGTCCGCCG
>RFLL01000239.1 GCA_003693905.1 Alphaproteobacteria bacterium | reverse complement strand
CGGCACTGGCCGGGACCGGTGCGGTGCGCACCATATCGCGCGGTTTCGTTGCCGGCGACGTGCATGGTCGCGCCGTGGTCATCGCCGCCACCGACGACGAGAACGGAGCGCCCCGAGAGATCCAGAAAGAGGGGGAAATATCGCATCACGGTCTGCTCCCGGCATCCAGACATGGGCCCACGGAGCATCCGTCCGTGGCGCTTTAGCGATTGGTGACGCGGTCGCAAGCTGCCCGCTCAAATCCCGCGAGTCCGTTTCGGGTGGACCATCCCCTTCGCCTAGCATCCGCCGGGCATCGCCGCGCCGGTCTTCGGCCTCCGGCTCCTGGGCCGCCGGGTTTCCGCCCCCGGGTTTCCGGACCGCCGGCCGCCGGTTCGCTCAGACTGGATCCGGCCGTTCACCCCCGTTTCCACACCACGTGTATGGTAAGGGGGCTCCCGCGCGTACCGTCCCCGTAGCAAAGCGCACGGAGCGGCGGGCGTCAAGAAAATTACACATCAGGGCGAAATATTTTTCTTAATATACACTTCATTTAAGTAGTTATATCTTCTTCAGGGCGCCCCGGCGCACCAGCCGGGCTCGGCCAATGGATGCCGCACTCGGTTTTCCCGGTTCCGGCCCAGCGCCCAGCGCGGACCGGTTCGCCGGCGCGCACCCGGCGGGTGCACGGGGCGCAGCCGATCGACGGATAGCCGTCGTCCGCCAGGGGATGACGCGGCAAGCCGCTGTCCCGGAACGCGGCGGCGATCTGCGCCGCACTCCACGGTGCCAGCGGATTGATCTTGACCCACCCGTCCGCGGCTTCGATGCACGGCAGATCCGTACGCACCCCGCCCTGATAGCGCTTGCGTCCGGTGATCCAGGCGTCGAAGCCGGCCAACGCCCGGCGCAACGGCAGAACCTTGCGCAGATGACAGCAATGGTCGGGCGAGAGCCGCCACAACTGCCCGTGCGGATCGCGCCTCGCCAGCACCGCGGGCTCGGGCGTCACCGAGCGCACGTCGCGCAGGCCGAGGCGGGCGGTAACTTCGTCGCGGTAGCTCAGCGTCTCGTCGAAGTGCTTGCCGGTGTCGAGAAAAATGACCGGAACGGTGGGGTCGACCCGTGCCACCAGATCGAGCAGGACTGCCGATTCCGCTCCGAAAGACGAGACGACGGCGATGCGGCCGGGAAATTCTCGTTCGATCATCGCGCGCAACAGGGCCGCGCCGTCATAGCCGGCATAACGCCACGACAACACGGCAGCGCGGCGACGCGCCCGCGCAAGGCGGTACGAATCATCCGTGTGTGGGTGGTCGCGCGATTCGGGGACGCCATCGCGGCGGAGGAAATCGCCATCGTGGCGAAGAGTATCGTGTGGAGGAAGGATATCGTGCGGAGTCGGCATGGCGATGCTCCCGGTTCCAGACATGGGGCCCACGGAGCATCCGCCCGTGGCGCTTTAGCGATTGGTGACGCGGTCGCAAGCTGCCCGCTCAAATCCCGCGGGTCCGTTTCGGATCGGGCCGGACCACACCCTCAACTCTATTTACAACGCATCACGTACCGCCGCGTCAACATATTTTACGCCGCGATGTGATGAAGCTCACTTATTAAACATTATAAAATTGTTATTTCTGGCCGGGCACGGACCCCGAGTTCCGTACGTATAAAAGTAAAAGCAGAAGTGCTTCCCGTGCGGCCCCGCATACGCCCGTGCGACCGCAGCCGGCGCTTCTTGCTCCCGCATCGACGAGGAGGCCCCCATGTTCCCCTTTTCCCGTCCCTCACCGAAACCGGACGGATGCGCGCGGCGCTGCCCGTACCGCAGGGTTGCGGGCGCGTTCGTCATCGCTCTGCCGATGCTGTTGTCGGCCTGCCACTATCCGTATGCGGCTCCCGCGCGCCCGGCCGTTACCGTCTACGACGGCGGCGTGTACTACGCGCCCTACCGTTCATACGGTTACTCACATGGCTACGCCTACCGCCACTACCGCTACTACCGCTACTACGACCGCCATCGCCACCATTCCTTTCATTCCCACGGCCACTATTGACATGACGCGCGGACGGGCAGGCGGGAGCCGCTTGGGCGGACGAACCAGGATTGTTTCGGGGCTAGGACTACGGAGCAGGGGTTATTCGACGGTAACACTTTTGGCCAGATTGCGCGGCTGATCGACGTCGGTGCCCTTGAACACCGCCGTATGGTAGGCCAGAAGCTGCACCGGGACCGCATAGAGGATCGGGGCCACCAAGGGGTGGATTTCCGGCAGCTCCACGGTGTGGGTCGCATTGGTGCCGACTTTCTCGATTCCTGTGCGGTCGGAGATCAGGATGATCCTGCCGCCGCGCGCCACCACCTCGGCAATGTTGGAGGCGGTCTTTTCGAACAGTGGTCCGGACGGAGCGCAGACGATCACCGGCACGTCCTCGTCGATGAGCGCGATCGGGCCGTGCTTCATTTCACCCGCCGCATAACCTTCAGCATGTATGTAGCTGATTTCTTTCAATTTTAACGCTCCTTCAAGGGCAATCGGATACATCGTACCACGCCCCAGATAGAGCACGTCGCGGGCTTCGACCAGTTCATGAGCAATGGCCGCGATCTCCTTGTCTGTGCCCAGTACTTCGGCCACCCGCGCCGGCACCTCGACCAGGGCCGAGGACAGCGCCGCCTCGCGCGATGCATCGACCGCCCCGCGCGCCCGGCCGACGGCCAGCGCCAGACAAGCCAGAACCGTCAACTGGGTGGTGAAGGCCTTGGTCGAGGCGACGCCGATTTCGGGGCCTGCCAGGGTTTGTAATACGACGTCGGATTCGCGGGCGATGGCGCTGTCGGGCACGTTGACGACGGACAGGACCGCCTGCCCCTGCGCCTTGGCGTAGCGCAGCGCCGAAAGGGTGTCGATCGTCTCTCCCGACTGCGAGATGAAGACGCTGAGGCCGCCATCGGGCATCGGCGCCTCGCGGTAGCGAAACTCGGAAGCGATGTCGATCTCGACCGGCTGGCGGGCGATCTGCTCGAACCAGTACTTGGCCACCATGCCGGCATAGAACGCGGTACCGCAGGCGCTGATGGTCACGCGCGGCACGGATCCAAGATCGACCGGCAGCTCCGGCATCTCGATGCGGCGGCGCAGGGGATTGAGATAGGTGTGCAGGGTGTCGCCGATGACCGCCGGCTGCTCGAAGATCTCCTTCTGCATGAAGTGGCGGTACTGCCCCTTGCCGATGAGGGCGCCGGACAGCGCGGTCTGCTTGATCTCGCGCGTCACCACGGCACCGTCGGCATCGCGGACTTCGGCCGAATCCCTGCCGAGCACCACCCAGTCGCCTTCTTCCAGATAGCAGATCCGGTTGGTCAGCGGCGCCAGCGCCAGCGCGTCGGAGCCGAGATACATTTCGCCGTCGCCATAGCCGACCGCCAGCGGGCTGCCGCAGCGTGCGCCGATCATCAGGTCATGACGACCGGCAAAGATGATGGCCAGGGCGAAGGCGCCGTGGATGCGCGACAGGGCTTTGGCCACCGCGTCCTGCGGAGTCATCTGGCGATCGAGGTATTCACTCAGCAGATGAACGATGACCTCGGTGTCGGTCTCGGTCTCGAAGCGGCGCCCGGCGGCGGCCAGTTCGTCGCGCAATTCCTGGAAATTCTCGATGATGCCGTTGTGCACCACCGCCACCCGCTCGGTGGCGTGGGGATGGGCGTTGGCTTCGCTCGGGCGCCCGTGCGTTGCCCAGCGGGTGTGACCGATGCCGGTGGTACCGGCGATCGGCGCGCGCTCCAGGAGGTTCGCCAGATTGTTGAGCTTGCCTTCGGCACGGCGGCGTTCGATGCGCCCGTTGACCAGAGTTGCGATGCCCGCCGAATCGTAGCCGCGGTATTCCAGGCGCCGCAGCCCGTCGAGCAGCAGCGGCGCGACCGGTGCATTGCCTATGATGCCGATGATTCCACACATGATGCCCGTCGCCCTTTTGCTGAATCGTGGCTGTCCAAGTGCCGCCTTCAGCGGCCGTCGCCGAGACCGTCCGCGCGCTGCGGCGCGGCCTTCGCCTTGTCCGCAGTCTCCGCTGCCTTGGCCTTGAGGGCGCGCCGGCGCTCGCGAAACCGCGGTGCGGCACCGCGGGACAGGCGTTCCTCGCCCCGCACCACGGCAATCGCGTCGGCCGGCACGTCGCGGGTGATCGTGCTGCCGGCACCGACGATGGCCGCCGCACCAATCGTCACCGGCGCCACCAGTGCGGTGTTCGAGCCGATGAAGGCTCCCTGCCCGATCGTCGTGCGATGCTTGGCGATGCCGTCGTAGTTGCAGGTGATGGTGCCGGCGCCGACGTTGGCCGCCGCCCCGACCGCCGCATCGCCGATGTAGCTGAGGTGATTGACCTTGGCTCCGGGGCCGAGGTGCGCGTTCTTTATCTCGACGAAATTGCCGACGCGCGCGCCTTCGCCAAGCTCGGTGCCCGGGCGCAGACGGGCGAACGGCCCGAGCGTCGCTCCAGCCTCGATGCGCACCCCTTCGAGATGGCAGAAGGCGCGGATCCGCACCCGGTCTCCGACCACCACCCCGGGGCCGAAGACGACGCCGGGCTCGACCGTCACGTCGCGGCCGAGACGGGTATCCCAGGACAGCCACACCGCACCGGGATCGACCAGGGTGGCGCCGCAGGCCATCACCGCGGCGCGCAGACGGGCCTGAATCGCCGCCTCGGCGGCGGCCAGCTCGGCCCGGGAATTGACGCCCAGAACCTCGTGCGAATCGGCCTCGACGGCACGCACCCGGTGTCCGGCCGCATGGGCCAGGGCATAGACGTCGGTCAGATAGTATTCGCCCTTGGCGTTGTCGTTGCCCAGACGTTCGATCAGATCGATCAGAACCGGCCCGTCGCCGAGCACGATACCGGCGTTGCAGATTTCGATCCGTCGTTCGTCGTAGCTGGCATCGGCGTATTCGACGATGCGCAGCACCTGCCCGTCGGCATCGACGAGAACGCGGCCATATTGCGCCGGATCGGCGGGACGGAAGGTCAGGGCCAGCAGGGCCGGGGCATCGGTGCCGCGCCGCATGGTCACCATGGTGTGCAGCGTATCGGTGCGCAGCAGCGGCGTATCGCCGCAGACCACCAGGATGTCGCCGTTGCCGCGCGGTCCCCAATACCCTTCCAGCGCCTCCTTGGCGGCGGCCACCGCGTGCCCGGTGCCAAGGCGCTCGGCCTGAACCACCGTGGTGCAGCGCAGGCCGCTTTCAGCGGCGATGGGGGCCACCGCCGGCTCCATGCCCGGACCGACCACCACGACCACCCGTTCGGGCGCCAGCGGCGCCACCGCTGCTAGGACATGGCCCAGCAT
>RFLL01000238.1 GCA_003693905.1 Alphaproteobacteria bacterium | reverse complement strand
GCATCATGCGTTCGGCGGCCGGATCCGCGAACGAGAAAAAGGCTTGCCGCCGTGCCGGATCGCCGCCGGCGGCACGGATTCCTCCGATTGTCCAGGTCTCGAACCTTCCCACATCGAGCCGGCTCAGAATCCGATCCGTGCGCTCGAGCAGAAGGGCCAGGGATTCCGGAATCTGGGGGGCAAGCCGTTCGACGGTCGCCAGCCAGGCCCGCACCGCCGCTTCGTCCTGCAGGCGCCGCGCCGCCGCGGCGGTTGCGCCAGGCAGGCGCTGTGCCGCCCGGCGCCCGGCCGCATAGGCGATCGTCTTCATGCTCTCGACCAGGTCGAAGGCCGCCTGTTCTCCGACCAGGCGCGCAATTTCGGGGGAATGGCGCACATACGACAGCGTCACGCTGTTGCCGAGACCGGCCTGCGACAGATCACGGCACAAACGTAACCATCGCGCCACCGATGCATCCGCAAAGCTGCGTCGCGCCTCGTCGCCGAGGTGTTCTAGGCTGATCGCGAATCCGCGATTTCCCTCATCGATGCGCGCCAGAAAGTCCTTTACCTCGGCACCCGACATGCCGCCCCCCTAAACACATGCGGAGATGGCAGCACTCAGGGCGTCGCGGACATCCGGATCATCCGTGATCGGCAGCACCAGGGCGACTTGGCAGGCCTCGCGGATGTCGATGCCGCGACGGATCAATTGCCCGGCATGGACCAGCATCCGGGTCGAGGCGCCTTCATCGAGACCGTGCCCCTTCAGGTTGCGGGAGCGCTCGGCAATGGTGACGAGCTGCGATGCGATTGCGCGGTCGATCCCGGATTCGTGGGCGATGATTTCCGCTTCGACTTCCGGCGATGGATAGTGGAAGTCGATCGCACCGAAGCGCTGCTTGGTTGATTCCTTCAGGTCCTTGAGGACGCTCTGATAGCCGGGGTTGTAGGAGATGACGAGATGAAAGTCCGGGTGGGCTTTCACGACCTCGTTCTTCTTCTCCAGCGGCAGAATCCGCCGCTCGTCCGTCAAGGCGTGAATCACCACCGTCGTATCCTGGCGCGCCTCGACGATTTCGTCGAGATAGCAGATTGCACCATGACGCACCGCCAAGGTCAGTGGCCCGTCGTGCCAGACCGTGCCATGCGCATCGAGAAGGAAGCGCCCGGCAAGGTCCGATGCCGTCATGTCCTCGTGGCAGGCCACCGTTATCAGGGGTTTGCCGAGACGCCACGCCATGTATTCGACGAACCGCGTTTTCCCACACCCCGTCGGCCCTTTCAGCATCAGGGGCATGCGATCGGCATGGGCGGCCTCGAACAGTTGTATCTCGTGCCCGATGCTTCGGTAGTACGGCTCGTCTTCAATGAGGTAATCGTCAAGATCCATATCCGCTCCTCACACCGCCAAGCGATCCCATAGCGGCCGCCGGTTACCTCGCATCCCGTTCAAAAAGCGGGGCCGGCGGCTTCCCGCAACCGCCGGCCCTCTCAACGGCAAGCTGACCTCGTCATGCAGCGACGACCACCGGGCACACTTTAACGGTGCGTTCCGGTTTTCTGATTGGGGATCCCCTCCATCGGGCATTCGTCGGTGCCGACGGTCTCGCGCGTGATCGCCTCGACCATTTCGCGCGTACCCTCCGGGTCGGTGACCCACTTCTTGTAGAAGTCGTACGGACAGACCGCCTCGCCCTGCGCCGGCTCGCCCGATCCGATCTTGCCGGTGTAGCCGCGATGCAGAAGTTTGAACAAATGGTTCTGCGACTGCATGTTCTTTCGCGCATCGCGGATCAGGGACTTGGAAAGCTGGGCATACTGGATGCCGTTTTCCTCCTCGCCGCATTCGCCGAGCGTGCGTCCGTCGAAGCCGATGATCGCGGAATGGCCGAAGTACGAGTAGACACCGTCGAAGCCCGCCGCATTGGCGACCGCGACATAGGTATTGTTGGCCCATGCCATCGCCTTCGCCATGAGAACCTGCTGGTCCTTTGCCGGGTACATGTATCCCTGGCAGCGGACGATCAGCTCCGCCCCCTTCATGGCGCAGTCGCGCCAGATCTCCGGATAGTTGCCGTCGTCGCAGATTATCAGGCTGATCTTCAACCCCTTCGGGCCGTCGGATACGTACGTGCAGTTGCCGGGATACCAGCCCTCGATCGGGACCCAAGGCATGATCTTGCGGTACTTCTGCACGATCTCGCCCTGATCGTTCATGAGGATGAGCGTGTTGTACGGTGCCTTGTTGGGATGATCCTCGTGCCGTTCACCGGTCAGCGAGAAGACGCCCCACACCTTGGCCTTGCGGCAGGCTTCGGCGAAGATTTCGGTTTCCTCACCGGGAATCGTCGAAGCCGTCTCGTACATTTCCCGCTTGTCGTACATGATGCCGTGGGTGCTGTACTCGGGGAAGATGACGAGATCCATGCCCGGCAGGCCCACTTTCATCCCCACCAGCATCTCCGCGATGTTGCGGGCATTGGCGATGACCTCGTCCTTCGTATGAAGGCGGGGCATCTTGTAATTTACGACCGCGACGCCGATCGTATCGTTACTGCTCGAAATATCACCATGAAGCATAGCTTCCTCCTATAGGATCACCATTGCCGGCAAACGATTGCCATTTCGCTACACCGCCATGTGACGATGAACGAGATCGTCCGTCAGATTGTCGACGGATCCCTGCGCCGCGATCGTGCCTCTGTCCATGATGACGAATTGTTGCGAGGCCCGTCGGGAAAACTCCACGTTCTGTTCGACAAGGATGACGGCAAGCCTGCGTTCCCGATTCAGGCGGACGATCACGTCTTCGATCTGTTCGACGATGTTGGGCTGAATGCCTTCCGTCGGTTCGTCGAGAAGCAGGACTTTGGGGTCGGTCAGAAGCGCGCGTGCAATGGCCAACTGTTGCTGCTGGCCACCGGAAAGATTGCCGCCGCGCCGGTTCAGAAACTGCTTCAGGATCGGAAACAGATCGAAGATCCACTCTTCGATGTCGCCATTGCCGCGGGCACGGGCGAAGGTGCCAAGACGGAGATTTTCGAGAACCGTGAACTTCGGCAGAATGCCCCGTCCCTGTGGCACGTAACCGATGCCCGACTTGGCCCGTTCATGGGTGTGACGGCCGTTCAGCTCCGTTCCGTCAAGAACGATCGATCCCGTCACACGGTCCATGAGACCCAGAATGGCACGCATCAGCGTCGTCTTGCCGACGCCGTTGCGGCCGAGAACGCTGAGAAACGTGCCGCTTTCGACGCTCAGGCTGACACCGCGAAGCGCCTGGCTGTTGCCGTAGAAGGCATCCACATTGCGCAGCTCAAGCACCGGTGATTCCTCCCGATCCCAGATAGGCCTCTCTGACCTCGGGATTGCGCTCGATATCCTGAACCGTTCCCTCGGCCAGCAGGCGTCCCTGATGCATCACCGAGATGATGTCGCTGATTTCCTTGATAAAGCTCATGTCGTGTTCGACGACGATCAAGGTGTGGCGCCCTTTCAGACGCTTGAACAGCTCCGCCGTCTTGCGTGTCTCGTGCGCCGTCATGCCCGCCGTCGGTTCGTCCATAAGAATGACCTGCGGGTCCTGCGCCAGCAGAAGCGCGATCTCCAGCCACTGCGTCTGCCCATGTGAAAGGATCCCGGCCGGCGCATCCAGGCAATCCTCGAGGCCGACCATTTCAGCCAGTTTTTCCAGGCCGTCGCTTTCCACGCTTCGTGCGAAGCGCAGCAGGTTGGCGAACACTCCCGTCTTCCTGCAGTAGGCGACTTCCAGATTCTGCGGGACGGTCAGTTCCTTGAAGACGCTGGGTATCTGGAATTTCCGGCCGATGCCGGCGCGGGCGATTTCGTGTTCCTCCAACCGGTCGAGCGGCCGCCCGTTGAGAAGGATCGATCCGTGGGTCGGCTTGACCTTGCCGCAGATGAGATCGAGCGCCGTGGTCTTCCCCGCCCCGTTGGGGCCGATCAGACACCGCAGCTCACCTTTCTCGACCGTAAGGCTGAGGCCGTCGACGGCCCGAAAGCCGTTGAAGCTGACGGCGACGTCCCTGAGTTCGAGGTACCCGGTCATGCCGCTTCTTCCGCTTTCTTACCGGTTCCCGACACGTCTTTGCCCGCTGCCGGCTTACCTGTCGCCGCCCTGGCTGCGCGACCCTGCCCGAACAGGTGCTCGACAATGGTCTCCACAAGTCCGGCGAGCCCCTTCGGCAGGAACAGGACGACGGCCACGAACACGCCCCCCATCACCAGCATCCATGTGTCGAGGAACGTTTCCGATTCCGACAGGGCGCCTTGCATGCCGGTGACCAGGATCGCACCCAGCATGGCACCGAGCAGGCTCTGTCGCCCGCCGACCGCGCACCAGATGACGACCGAAAGGCTGAGTGGCACGCCGAGAAAGGTCGGCGAGGCGAATTCCATGACGATCGTGTAGAGCATCCCGGCGATGCCGGCGATCGCGGCCGAGGCGGCGAAGGCGAAGATCTTGAAATGCGCAACGTCGTACCCGAAATAGCGCACCCGGTCTTCATGATCCCGGATCGCCTGCATGATGAGGCCGGTCTTGCTTTTCGTAATCGCCAGAGCCGCGAACAGGCAGACCGTCAGGACGGTCGCGACCAGGTAATAGGAGGCCGAGCTGTAGGCATCGAACTCCATGCCGAGAATTTCGAGCTGCGCCAGGTCGGTGATGCCGTTGAAGCCGCCGGTGTAGCGCTGCTGGTCGATGATGAGGAGATTGACGACAACCAGCGCGGCCAGAGAGATGATAGCCACGTAGACCCCGGTAATGCGAGCCCGGAAGACGAACCAGCCGAGCAGAACGGCAAGCAGCACAGGCACCGCAATCCCGGCGAACAGGGCGAACGGCATGGAATAGAACGGGGCCCAGAACCAGGGCAGTTCCTGCACGTTGTTCCAGACCATGAAGTCGGGCAGGCCACCCTCGCCGGTATGGACCGGCACGGTCCGCAGCTTCAGGGCCATGGCCATGCAGTACGACCCGAGGCCGAAGCTGAGTGCCTGGCCCAGGTTCAGGATCCCGCAGTAGCCCCAGGACAGGCTGAGGGCCATGGCCAGAATCCCCAGCACCAGATAGCGGGCGTACTTGTTCAGCAGGAAGTCGTTATCGAGAACAACCGGCACCAGGAAGATGGCCAGACACACGGCCCCGTAAATGGAAATCTGCACCCAGGTACGCCGCAGCACGGGCACCCGGTCGGAGGTCGAATCGATACGCGCCACCATTACGCTCGCACCTTGGAGACAAACAGACCTTGGGGACGGAACCGGATCAGAACGACGATGGCGAGAAGCGCCAGAGACTTCGCAACGGTGTCGTTCTGCACGTAGGCGATGGCTCCGGTGAGCTCGCCGAGCAGCACGGCGCTGGCCACCGTCCCGAGAAGGCTTTCGACACCGCCGAGCACGACCACCATGAAGGCGTCCACGACGTAGGTCGTGCCCATTTCCGGCGATACGCTTTTCAACGGCGAGACCAGCGCGCCGGCCAACCCGGCCAGTCCCGCGCCATATGCGAAGGTGAGGCCGTAGATGCGGTCGGCGTTGATTCCGAAGCAGGCGGCCATGTCCCGATTCTGAATGACGGCTCGCAGCTTCATCCCGATCGAGGTGCGCTGCATCAGATACCATGTGAGAGCGAACAACGCCGTCACGACGGCAAAGATGAATATCCGGTAGACCGACAGCTCCACGCCCAGGAAGGAGGTGCTGTGGGAAAGGACGGAGGGCATCTCGACGTAGCGCAGCTCGCCGCCGACGGCCAAGCGCACCGCCTGCTGCATGATCACGCCCAGCCCCCAGGTCGCGAGAATCGTGTCCAGGGGGCGCTCATAGAGGAACCGGATGACTCCGCGCTCCATGATCCAGCCGAGAATGGCGACCACGAAAAAGATCACGACCAGACTGGGCAGAAGATTCAGACCGACGAACTTTTGCAGCGCCCATGCTGTGTAAGCGCCAAGCATGACGAACTCGCCGTGCGCCAGGTTGATGACGCCCATCGCCCCGTAAATGATCGACAGCCCCAAGGCGACCAGCAGCAGGATCGAAGCGATGCTGAGCCCGGTAAAAAACTGTTGCAGCACGAATTCCATGACTGTTCCCTCGGCGCGGGCGGAGCTGAACCCTGAACATGCCGCCCGCGCCGTCCGGCGTTATGACGATCCGATGCTCAGGTCTGTTTCAGACCGCTTTCCGTGCACACCTGATTGGGGTATGCCGCGTAGGGAACCGGTTTGATCCATTCGCTCGATTCCACCAGCACCTCGAACTGACCGTTCGGCTTGGCCCGTGCGATCTTGGGCCACAGCCAGGTGTGAAGGTTTTCACGCTCGATCCGCACGCGGCCCTGCGGCGCGATCATTTCTTCGCCCTTCACCGCCTCGCGAATGGTCGGTGGGGTGATGTCGCTCGGCGCCAGCTTCTCGACCGCCTGCTTGAACAGGTAGACTTGGAAGTAGGACGGTTCCGAAACGAAGTGGGTGACCTTGTCCTGACCCCACCGCGCCTTGTAGGCGGCGACGAACTTTTCGTTCTCGGGTGACTTGTGGACCATGAAGTAGGGGGCCGAAGTGAAGTGCCCGGCCGCCGCATCGCCGCCCATCGCCGCGATTTCGTTCTCCGATGTCGTCAGGCTGGCCATCGGCATCTTTTCGGGATCGAGGCCGGCGGCACGGTACTGACGGTGCAGCGCAACGACGGAATCGCCGACGACGGTCGAGAAGATGACGTTCGGCTTCGTGCTGCGGAACTTGTTGATGACCGAGCTGAATTCCGAATGCCCGAGCGGCACGTATTCCTCGTTGACCACCTCGGCGCCGTACTTCTGAAGCAGCTTCTTGCAGTAGTTGTTCTCCTCCTTCGGGTAGATGTAGTTCGATCCGATGAGATAGAACCGGGTCCCGAAGTTGTTGATCAGCCACGGGATGAATTCGTCCTGCTGCTGGTTCGGAACGGCGCCGGTATAGATGACGTTCTTCGAGCATTCGCGCCCTTCATAGAGGGTCGGGTACCAGTAGAGATTGTTGCGCTTCTCGAACACCGGCAGCACCGCCTTGCGGCTGGCGGAGGTATATGACCCGAACACGCTGACACACTTGTCGCCGAGAACGAGCTTGCGCGCCTTTTCGGCGAAGGTCGCCGGATCCGAAGCGGGATCTTCGACGATCGGCACGATCTTCATGCCGTTGATGCCGCCGGCGGCATTGATTTCTTCGATGGCCAGGATCGTCGCCTTGTTCAGCGACTCTTCGATGATGGCCGTCGTCCCGGTAAGCGAAAACAGGACACCGACCTTGATCTCGCCGCCCGCGGCGCGGGCAAGGCCTTCGTTTTTCAGCCAGATGTGCGGCAAACCGACGCTCATTCCGGCGCCGAGCGCAGCAGCGCCCTTCAAAAATTCACGGCGTTTGATCCTCATTCCTGCCTCCCATGTTGCACAACGCAAAAAGCCCCCGCAAACGGCCGTTTCCGGTCGCTTACGGGGGCTTCCTTGCCCATATGTAAATTTTTGCGCGGCGCCGTTGCCGCAGGCTGCCCTTGGTGAGCCTCGACAAACCTTCTAGCGAAGAATCTCGTTTGCGTCAACTATCGCTGCGGCGACGGCACTGATCGACATGCGTCGAGACATGGCCTGCCGGCGCAGGAAGTGATAGGCCTCGTCTTCACGCATGGCGCGCGTGTTCATGAGAATGGCCTTCGCGCGTTCGACGGCACGCATCGAACGCAAGGTCTCGTCGAGCTTTTCGATCCGGGTGCGCAGGCGTTGTCCGTAAAGATAATGGCTGCGGGCAAGCGCCAGGCTGGTCAGGATCGCATGCGTCGTAAACGGCCTGTGCAGCACGGCATCCGGCGCACAATGGACCATCGCATCGATATCGGGCGGTGGCGCCTGGGGCGTAATGACGATCAGCGCCGCCTTGGGATCGCCGGGAATCCACGGAATGCGGTCGGCCAGGCCGGCGACGAGATCGCAGAAAACGACGTCCGCCTCGCTTGGCAGCATGTCGGGCAGCGGCCAGAGATGGCGCACCTTTGCCCGTGTGCGCTGCAATTCCCGGATCAGCATCTCGCCATATTCATCACGCCGCGTGGCCACCACGATGTCGAGTTGCGACATCTCGGCAAGGACCCGTCCCGTCTGCCACGCCCGGGGACGCGTCCGCTGGTTGTCATTCCGCTTCATGGTTTCTTACGCGTATGCGGTGGCCCGACCGTAGCCGACAAGGTACGGATCTGCACCTACCGGGCGGCGCGACTGGCGCACGATCTCGAACTGGCCGGCGCGGTTGGCGCGGCCAATGCGGGTCCACAGATCGGTATGGGCACACGAAGGATTGATGACGATCTGCCCTTGCGGGGCCTCGAAGGTCGAGCCAAGGACCATCGGCCGCAGAACGTCCGTATCCAGGGAATTGGCCTGCTCAAGCGCCTTGGCGAAAATGTGAACCTGGAAGTAGGCCGCTTCGACGCACATGTTGGTCGGTTCGTCCTCGCCGTAGCGCTTCTTGTAGCGGGCCACGAACGAGGAGTTCCGCTCTCCTCCGATGCCCTGGAAATAGGGGGCTGCCGTTATGTGGCCTTCCCCGACGTCGAACCCCATGGCCCGGATTTCGGCCTCCGTCGTGGTCAGGCTGGCGATCGGCATGACCTTGGGGTCGAAACCGAAATCGGCATAGCTCCGGTAAAGGTGGACGGTGGCGTCGCCGACGACGGTGGAAAAGATGATATCCGGGCTGCTGTTGCGGACGTCGCGCATGATCGGCGTGAAATCCTTCCACTGCGCCCGGAAGCTGACGTAGGTCTCGCCGACGACCTCGCCGCCGTTGGCCCGCACCAGCTCGCGCATGACGCGGTTGGATTCGCGCGGATAGATGTAATCGGAGCCGATGAAATAGAACCGGTTGCCGTAATGCTCCATGAGGAAGCGGCACAGGGCGACGCTGTTCTGATTGGGTGCGGCACCGGTATAGATGACGTTGGGCGAAAACTCGAAACCTTCATAGAGAGTCGGATACCAGAGCAGGCCGTTGAGGCGCTCGACGACGGGCAGAACCGCCTTGCGGCTGCTCGAGGTGTAGCAGCCGAAGATGGTCGTGACCCCGTCCTCTATCATCAGCCGCTTTGCATACTGGCCGAAAGCCGCCGATTCGGAACCCGGGTCGTAGATCACGGGCACGATCTCGCGGCCGTTGACGCCCCCGGCCTCGTTGATTTCCTCGATAGCCAGCAGCGTACCGCGGAGCTGCGTCTCCTCGATCAGGGCCATGAAGCCGGTGTTCGAGAACAGAACCCCGATGCGCCATGGTTCGCTGGTTTTCGTTGGACAGGTCGACATGATACAACCGTCCCTTAAGCTCGTTATTATTTTCCACCAGCTCCTGCTTGGTGGTGACGGCCCCCCGACCATAGCGTGTATAAATATGGAACCATGGCGGCCGCCGAAGCGCAAGAAAAAGTCGATTCAAAGAAAAAGAGCGTATTTTCCTTACTCTTAAGCTCCGGCGGACAAGCAAAATACAGGTTCCGGGTGCGAATTGACCCGAACGTGTACGCTTTTGCGCCCTTGGTGCGCACGATTTCGTGACGGCTTCATGGTCGGCGGAGTAACGGCCGGGATCACGTCGGCGATGGCCGATCGAAGCCGGGTGTGTGCGCTCCAGGATCGCGCCCGGGATCAGGATGTCGGAGACCTTCGGTCTGTTCTCTTCGCTCGGCGCGCGCCGCTTTTGCGATGCAGACCCCACAGCGCGAACCTCGATGGCGGGTGCCGTGAATCAAGATCACTGCCCCTGCACCGGCTATGGCGGCAGCGGCAAAAGGGGGTGTCGTCAGCTCGTCGGGCCGGCTGCGTCAATGACGCGCGCGATCGCTTCGGCGCCGCCCTTCGGCGCCATGATGTGCACGCCCGCGACACCCGGCACGGTGCGCAGAGCGTCGATCAGCTCGGCGCACAACCGGCGTCCTTCCGCCGCCGGATCGAGCGCACGCGCCAGCCGCTCGATGATCGCATCCGGCACCGTGACCCCGGGCAGGTGCGCGTTCATCCATCGCGCCGAGCGGGCCGAGGCGAGCGGCCCGACTCCGATCAGAAAGAAGACCTCCCGGCCAACGGCAATCCCGGCTTCGGTGAGCCGCGCCAGATAACGGGCGACCATGGCGGCGTCGAAGCAGAACTGGGTCTGCACGAAGCGCGCTCCGGATTCGATCTTGGTGCGCAGCACCTCGGGGCGCCAGTCCGTCGGCGGGTCGATCGGGGTGTCGGCCGCGCCGATGAAAAATCGCGGCGGCGGCACGATGGCACGGCCCGAGGG
>RFLL01000237.1 GCA_003693905.1 Alphaproteobacteria bacterium | reverse complement strand
CCCCGGCGCTGCGGCGGTCTGCGCCGCAGCGCCCTGTCCGCTTTCGGCCTCCCCCCCCGGGGCGGGTTGCGATGCATCCCCGGGTGTGCTTCCGGCATCGGAATCGCCCGCCGGTGCGCTTTCGGATTTGCCTTGCGCATCACCCGGTGCGGCTTCGGCCTCGACCGCGGGCAGGGTTTCGACCGGGCCTTCCGGGGTCTCGCCGATGTCGGCACCGCTGGCCGCCAGTTCGGCCTGAATGCCGTCGAGTACCGCCGCCGCCACCAGATCGCAGTAAAGCGCGATGGCCCGGATCGCATCGTCGTTGCCGGGAATCGGATAGGCGATATCGCTCGGGTCGGAGTTGGAATCGACCACCGCCACCACCGGGATTCCCAAAACCTTGGCCTCCTTGATCGCGATGTGCTCCTTGTTCGTATCGATGACGAACAGCACATCGGGCAGGCCGCCCATTTCCTTGATGCCGCCCAGCGCGCGCTCCAGCTTGTCGCGCTCGCGCGTCAGGTGCAGCAGTTCCTTCTTGGTCAGGCCGATGTCTTCCTGTTGCAGCCGCTCGTCGAGTTCACGCAGGCGCCGGATCGACTGCGAGATCGTCTTCCAGTTGGTCAGCATGCCGCCGAGCCAGCGGTGGTTGACGTAGTGTTGCCCGCATCGTTTGGCCGCCTCCGCGATCTTGTCGCTGGCCTGCCGCTTGGTGCCGACGAACAGGACCCGGCCGCCGCCGGCCACGACGTCGCGGATGAAGACGAGGGCCCGGTGCAGCATAGGCACCGTCTGTTCAAGATCGAGAATGTGGATGCCGTTGCGCACGCCGTAGATGTACGGCGCCATCTTGGGGTTCCAACGACGGGTGGTATGGCCGAAATGAACGCCAGCCTCCAAGAGCTGGCGCATGGTGAAGGTGGGAAGCGCCATGATCGTCTCTTTTCCGGTTTGTCCGCCGCAGGTGTTCGTATCCGGATTGACCCGGACACCGGAACGACCCCGAACCCGAAGGACCCGGCGCCGCATCACCCGCGTGTGATTTCGAATGACCGGGGTGATACCGCCCCGGCCCCCGAATTGCAAGGGCAAAGCACCGCCGCAGTCCCCCGGACGGGGACGGCGGGAAAGGGAAAAATCACCGCCCGCATCCGCGGCGGCGGCGACCGGTCAGATCAGGGCTGTATAGATTTCAATATGCAAATCAATAAGATATGAGATTACGGGTTGAAGCGCCGGGACCGGAGAACGACCGGGGTGGAAATTGCTGCCGGCCTCCTCTTGCGCACTTCGGCCCGGCCGCTCCCCATTGGGGGCTGGCCACCGGGCCGCTTCGGGGCGGTTGCAACAATCGGATAGCACGCACATGTGCAAGCGGCTATCACCCCTTTCCCTTTTACCACTCCAACGCCCGGGGCACGTGGGACCCATGAACCAACCCAGAGCGACCGGAAAGCGCCTTTGCGACGGGACGATCCGTCAATCCATGGGCGTTCTGGAATGGGCCCTGCTGGGAATGCTGTCGCTTCTTTGGGGCGGCTCCTTCTTTTTCGTAGGCATTGCGGTCACGGAGTTGCCGACGCTTTCGATCGTCACTCTGCGGGTCGGCCTGGGCGCACTGGTGCTCTGGGCCGTCATTGTGCTGACCGGCCGTCGCATACCACGCGCCGGCACGCTCTGGGCTGCATTTCTGGGAATGGGGTTGATGAACAATGCCGTGCCGTTTGTTCTGATCGTATGGGGGCAGCAGACGATCTCCTCCGGCCTTGCGTCGATTCTGAATGCGACGACACCGCTTTTTACCGTCATCATCGCCGGGTTTATTGTGGCCGATGAGCGGATGAGCGTTCCGAAGCTTGCCGGCGTCGGGATCGGTCTGGCCGGCGTCACGGTCATGCTCGGGATCGATGCCGCCTCAGGCCTGGTCGCGGACATCCAGGCGCAATCGGCGGTCCTGGGGGCATCCTTGTCCTATGCCCTCGCCGGCGTTTTCGGGCGCAGGTTCAAACGGCTGGGCATCGACCCGATCGTCACCGCCGCCGGTCAGGTAACGGCCTCGACCATCCTGCTGGCCCCCGTGGCGATCTTCGTCGATCGGCCCTGGTCCCTGCCGGTCCCCTCGACTGCGACCTGGTCGGCCATCGTCGCGCTGGCCGTCCTTTCCACCGCACTTGCCTATGTCCTCTATTTTCAGATCCTGGCCCGGGCGGGTGCGACAAATCTTCTTCTCGTTACGCTTCTGATACCCGTGTCGGCAATCGTGCTCGGTGCCGTGGTGCTGAACGAAAGTCTGAGACCGGCGCAATTTGTGGGGATGGCGCTGATCGGGGCCGGGCTGGTGTTCATGGATGGACGGCTGATCAGGCGCCGCCCCGCGCCGGGGAAGTATCCGCGTTAGTCAAAGGTCGATCACTTCGACCCCGGGAATCGCCTTGATCGCCTGGCGGAAGCCGGTCGACAAGCGATAGCGGGTCGGCAGTTCGAGTTCGACCTCGCCATGCGCGGACAGATTGAGGACGAGGCATACGCGGTCGCGCCCGGGACCGCGGGCTTCGCGCTCCAGCAGGCTTCGCAGGCTCTGCAACGGCCGGGGATCGTCGAGAAACACCTTGATGTCGCTCTGCACGTCGGCCAGGGCGGTCTCCACCGTTTCGATCTCGTGGGCATTGAGGCGCAATTCCTCGCCCTCGCCGCGGGTCTCGACCGTAATCAGCAGGGGCTCGCCGCTGTCGAGCAGATCGCGCCGGCGCGCCAGAAGCTCGGCGAACACGACGACCTCGAACACGCCGCTGGGATCGGAAAGCTGAACGAAGGCGAAGCGGTTGCCCTGGCGCGACATCCGCTCTTGCTTGCCCATGACGATCCCGGCCAGACGCTTGCGCCCGGGCGCGGCCGCGACGGCGGCGGCCAGATCGGCGCTGGAGACCACCCCCAGGCGCGCCAGGCGGGCGCCATAGGCATCGAGGGGATGGGCCGAAAGATAGAAGCCGATGGCTTCGAATTCATGCCGCAGACGCTCCATCGCCGGCCAGTCTTCAACTGCGGGCAGGATCGGATCGGCCAGGCAAGGTGTGGCGGTGCTTTCGAACAGGCTGACCTGGGCGCTGGCCCGCTCGCTGGTGGCAGCGGCGGCGTGGCGGACGATGACCTCGGCCCCTTCGTAGAGCTGGCGCCGGTTCGCGCTCAGGGAATCGAAGGCCCCGGCGCAGGCCAGATTTTCGATCTGGCGCTTGTTGATGGCCCGGGCGTCGATGCGGCGGGCGAAATCGCCAAGGCTCTGGAACGGCCCCGCTTTCTCGCGCTCCGCCACCAGAGCGGCCATCGCCGCCTCGCCGACGTTCTTGATCGCTCCCAGGGCATAGCGTACGGCACGCCCGGCGCCGGTCCCCTCCCCCTCGGCGACCTCCCCGTCGGCAATCTCCTCGACCCCGAAGTCGGCGCGCGAGCGGTTGATGTCCGGCGGCAGCAACGCGATCCCGAGGCGCTCCAGCTCTTGCCGGAAGACGTTGAGCTTGTCGGTGTTGCCCATGTCGAAGGTCATCGAAGCGGCCAGAAACTCGACCGGATAGTTGGCCTTCAGATAGGCGGTCTGATAGGCGACCAGGGCATAGGCGGCGGCGTGGCTCTTGTTGAACCCGTAGCCGGCGAACTTGGCCACCTGCTCGAAGATCTGTTCCGCCTTGG
>RFLL01000236.1 GCA_003693905.1 Alphaproteobacteria bacterium | reverse complement strand
GGCCGGACACAATACCAACGTCGGCGACGAAGGCGGTTTCGCCCCCGCCCTCGGCTCGGCCGACGAGGCGCTCGGCTTCATCATGAAGGCGATCGAGGCGGCGGGGTACCGCCCCGGCGAGGACGTGGCGCTGGCGCTCGATTGCGCGGCCAGCGAATTCTACAAGGACGGCCGCTATGTCCTGGCCGGTGAAGGCAAGACCCTCGATGCCGAAGGCATGACGAAGTACTTGGCGGATTTTTGCGCCCGCTATCCGATCCTGTCGATCGAGGACGGCATGGCCGAGGATGACTGGGACGGCTGGAGCATGCTGAGCGATGCCCTGGGCGGCAAGGTGCAACTGGTCGGCGACGATGTCTTCGTGACCAATCCGGAGCGTCTTGCCCGCGGGATCCGGGATGGCATCGCCAACGCCAT
The DNA here is from genome assembly GCA_003693905.1 of Alphaproteobacteria bacterium. GTDB lineage: Bacteria > Pseudomonadota > Alphaproteobacteria > Kiloniellales > J153 > J153. The sequence continues at coordinate 2,646 of RFLL01000236.1, read as the reverse complement.
CCTGGTCAAGGTCAACCAGATCGGCACTCTGAGCGAGACCTTGGAAGCCGTACACCTGGCGCACACCGCCGGCTACCGGGCGGTGATGTCTCATCGCTCCGGCGAGACCGAAGATGCCACCATCGCCGATCTGGCGGTGGCCACCAACTGCGGCCAGATCAAGACCGGTTCGCTGTCGCGCTCCGACCGCCTGGCGAAGTACAACCAGCTCATCCGGATCGAGGAAGAACTGGGCAGCGCGGCCACCTTCGCCGGTGCGACGATCCGCCGCCGATAGCCCGCCTCCGCGCTCTGCCGGGGCGCGGCGGTGCGGGCCCGTGGATTTCGTATGGCTGGCACACTTGACAGCGCCGCTTTCGGTCGATCTACCGCCGATCTCTGAAGGCGGTCGGAAAACGCCTTGGAATCTCTGAAATTTCCTGTTGACCCGGCGAATCGGAGTGTGATTCGCTATCGCCATGGGTGTGTTCCATGAACTGCGCATCAAAGCCCGGCATATTGCGCTACCGGTGGTAGCGGCCTGCCTGGTCGGCTATTTCGTCTATCACCTGGTCGAGGGCGAGCGGGGCCTGCGCACGTGGTTGCGCCTGCAACAGAAGCTTGCGGCCGCTGAAGCAAGCGAAGCCGACCTGGCCCGGGCGCGGGCACGGCTGGAACGGCGTGTGGCCCTGCTGCGTCCGGACAGTCTCGATCTCGACCTGTTGGACGAGCGGGCCCACGACGTCCTCAACTACGGCCGTGCGGACGAACTGATCATCTTCCTGCCCGAGACCCCGGGCGGAAGCCTGCGGTCTTTCGATTCCCGCTGAGGAGTCCCCTTTGACGTGCACCAGCGTATCGAAACCTGCCCGGTGACGGGAAGATAATTAATCTAAAACCAGTTAATTTAAAAAAATCATTTACATATCAGAATATTAAGCGGGATTGCCAAAATTCCCTTTTGTCCCTATTCTCCACCCCGACGAGGGCTGCCGCCAGGTGGAACCTTGGGTGCGGACCCTGGCCCTGATCCGGCCCCGTGACCTGTTCGTCCACCAGCACCAGGGGCGACTTCACCGACCCCGCACGCACGATCGGGAGGACGCATGGCTGCCAGAAAATCCAGCAAGGTCGAAACGAAAACCGGTTCGAGCGCCAGGGGACGAAAGGCGGGCGGCAAGCGCACCCCTGCGGCGATCCCCGTACCCGATGCCGCGCAATTGCTCTACTACTACCGCGAAATGCTGCTGATCCGGCGCTTCGAAGAGAAGGCCGGGCAGATGTACGGCATGGGCCTGATCGGAGGCTTCTGCCATCTCTACATCGGGCAGGAAGCCGTGGTCGTCGGCATGCAGGCGACGATCCGTCAGGGCGATACGGTCATCACCTCGTACCGCGACCATGGCCACATGCTGGCCTGCGGCATGGATCCCAAGGGGGTGATGGCCGAACTGACGGGCCGCCGCAGTGGTTATTCCAAGGGCAAGGGCGGCTCGATGCACATGTTCAGCCGCGAAAAGGGGTTTTTTGGCGGCCACGGCATTGTCGGGGCCCAGGTCCCCCTTGGTACCGGTCTGGCCTTCGCCCACAAGTATCTGGACGAGAACGCGGTCTGTCTGACCTATTTCGGCGACGGTGCGGTCAATCAGGGACAGGTTTACGAGGCCTTCAACATGGGGGCTCTCTGGCACCTGCCGGTGGTCTACATCATCGAGAACAACAAGTACGGCATGGGCACCAGCATCGAGCGCGCCTCGGCCCGCACCGATCTCTATCATCGCGGTCTGCCGTACGGCATTCCCGGGCAACAGGTCGATGGCATGGACGTACTGGCGGTACGCCAGGCCGGCGAAAAGGCCGTCGCACATGCTCGATCCGGCAAGGGGCCGTATATCCTGGAGATGCTGACCTATCGCTATCGCGGTCATTCGATGTCCGATCCGGCCAAGTACCGCTCCAAGGAGGAGGTGCAGAAGGTGCGTCAGGAGCGCGACCCGATCGAACGCCTGCGTGCGCTCATCTTGGAGCAGGGGGCTGCCGACGAGGCCGGGCTCAAGGAGATCGACCGTGAGGTGAAGGCGATCATCTCGGAGGCCGCGGAGTTCGCCCAGAACAGCCCGGAACCGGATCCGTCCGAGCTTTACACCGACGTTTACGCCGAGGCCTGAGCCGCCGCCCGCGGCGGTAGAGCAAGCGCAACAGGCCGGGCGCGCAGGAGGGGACATGCCGATCCAAATCCTCATGCCGGCGCTTTCGCCGACGATGACCGAGGGCAAGCTGGCCAAGTGGATGAAGTCCGTCGGGGACAAGGTTTCGGCCGGCGAAGCCATCGCCGAGATCGAAACCGACAAGGCGACGATGGAGGTCGAAGCGGTCGACGAGGGCACGCTCGGCAAGATCCTGGTGCCGGAAGGCACCGAAGGCGTTGCCGTCAACACGCCGATCGCCGTCCTTCTCGAAGAGGGCGAGGATCCCTCGGTTCTCGATCAGGCGCCGGCCCCGACTGCGGCGGCTTCCTCGCCCGCGCCCGCAACGACTGCGCAACCGAGCTCGGCACCGGCACCTGCCTCGGCGCCCGCGCCCGCACCAGCGGCGGCAGGTCCATCCACGGCCCCGGCCGCGAGCGAGCCGGAATGGACCGGGCCGACGGTCAAGCTGACCGTGCGC
>RFLL01000235.1 GCA_003693905.1 Alphaproteobacteria bacterium | reverse complement strand
TTGTCGTCCGCCGCCGCCGCACCAAGATCAATACGATTGAAGCATGAGCCATTCGCCCTTGAATTCCGCCTCCGAAAAACCGGCTGCAACCCGCTATGATACGGCCCCGGTCACCGGCGCGCTGGGGCGAACGGGCGCAGGGGCACGGACGATCCAGAGCCCATGAAGTTCCTCGACGAAGCCAAGATCCATGTCAGAAGCGGTGACGGCGGCGCCGGCTGCGTCAGCTTCCGGCGCGAGAAGTTCATCGAATTCGGCGGCCCCGACGGCGGCGACGGCGGGCGCGGCGGCGACGTTTTCGTCGAGGCGGTACCCGGCCTCAACACCCTGATCGATTTCCGCTATCGCCAGCACTTCAAGGCCCGGCGCGGCGCCCACGGGCGCGGACGCAACATGACCGGGGCCGCCGCACCACCGGTGGTCATCCAGGTGCCGGTCGGAACCCAGATTCTGGATGCCGACAAGGCCACGGTGATCGCCGATCTGAGCGCGCCGGGCCAGCGCGTGCGCCTGGCCAAAGGCGGCGACGGCGGGCGCGGCAATGCCCATTACAAGAGCGCCACCAACCGGGCCCCGCGCCGCGCCGATCCCGGCTGGCCGGGCGAGGAACGCTGGGTATGGCTGCGCCTCAAGCTGATCGCCGATGCCGGGCTGATCGGCCTGCCCAACGCCGGCAAGTCGACCCTGCTCGGCGCCGTATCGCGGGCGCGGCCGAAGGTCGCCGATTATCCCTTCACCACCCTGTACCCGGTCCTCGGCGTGGTCACGCTCGGCACCGCCGATTTCGTACTCGCCGACATCCCCGGCCTGATCGAAGGGGCGCACGCCGGCAGTGGTCTCGGCGACCGTTTTCTCGGCCATGTCGAACGTTGCGCCGTGCTGGTTCATCTGGTTGATGCGACCGGGGACGACGTGGCGGCGGCCTATCGCACGGTACGGGGCGAACTTGCCGCCTACGGCGCCGGGCTGTGCGACAAGGACGAACTGGTTGTGCTCAACAAGATCGATGCCGTGCCGGAGGCCGAGGTCGCGGCCAAGGCCGGCGCGCTCGCCGCCGCGGCCGGGCTGGCCGATGCCGGGCAGGTGTTCCGCATCTCCGCTGCCACCGGCGCCGGCGTGCCAGCGTTGATGCAGACACTGGCGGCGCGCATCGAAGCCCGGCACACCGGAACGGCGGCCCGAAGCGCCGCGCCCGCGTCCGAATCCGCGCCCGAGCCGGCGTCATGAGCTCCCCCGCCACGCCCCGCGCCCTGGCCGACGTCCGCCGGCTGGTGGTCAAGATCGGCTCGACTCTTTTGGTCGAGGAGGAGGCCGGAACCATTCACCGCACCTGGCTGCACGCCCTGGCCGACGACGTGGCAATGCTCAGGGCCCGCGGCACCGAGGTGCTGATCGTCTCTTCGGGAGCGATTGCGGTCGGCCGCCGTCATCTCGGCCTCACCCGCGGAGTGCCGAAGCTGGAGGAAAAGCAGGCGGCGGCGGCAACCGGCCAGATCCGCCTCGCCCACGCCTATCAGGAGGCGCTGGCCCGTCACGACATCACGGTGGCGCAGGTTCTGCTGACGCTGGACGATACCGAAGAACGCCGCCGCCATCTCAACGCCCGCAGCACGCTGGCCACGCTGCTGCGCCTGGGGGCGGTACCGGTCATCAACGAAAACGACACCGTGGCAACGAGCGAGATCCGCTTCGGCGACAACGATCGCCTGGCCGCGCGCGTCGCCGCCATGATGAACGCCGATGCGCTGGTTCTGCTCTCGGACATCGACGGGCTCTATACCGCTGATCCGCGGCGCGATCCGGCCGCCCGCTTCATCCCCGAGGTGCCGGCGATCACCGCCGCGATCGAAGCCATGGCCGGCGAAGCGCCGCCCGGCTACAGCTCCGGCGGCATGGTGACCAAGCTGGCGGCGGCGCGGATCGCAACCGGCGCCGGCTGCCGCATGGCCATCGCCGACGGACGGGGCCTGCATCCCCTGGCCGCTCTCGATGCCGGCGGGCGGGCGACCTGGTTCCTGTCCAAGGTCGAGCCGCTGACCGCCCGCAAGCGTTATATCGCCGGGTCGCTGAAGCCGACCGGCACGGTGGTCCTGGACGCCGGCGCGATCCGCGCGCTGTACAGCGGCAAGAGCCTGCTGCCGGCCGGGGTGACCGCCGTCGAAGGCAGCTTCGAGCGCGGCGACGCGGTGATCGTGCGCGCCCCCGACGGACGCGAGGTCGCCCGCGGCCTGATCGCTTATTCGGCCGCCGATGCGCGCCGGATCATCGGCCACAAGAGTCGTGAAATCGAAGCCATTCTCGGCTACCGTGGCCGGGAGGAGCTGATTCACCGGGACGATCTGGTCCTGAGCGGAAGCCCCGAAACGGCATCCGAAACGGCAACGGCAGAAGGAAAGAGGGCATGACCGCCGACGCCGCCCTGGCCTCGAAAAACACGCACGCGCCCGGGCCCGCTTGCGCACCGACGGCGGAAGAGGAGGATCTGACCGCCCGCATGACGGCCCTTGGACAGGCCGCGCGCGAGGCCGCCGCGGCCCTTGCCGTGGCCACGCCCGAGGCCAAGACCCACGCGCTGCGCGCCGCCGCCGCCGCCATCCGCGACACCCGAGAAGAAATTCTGAAAGCCAACGCCGCCGACATGGCCGCGGCCCGCACCAAGGGGTTGAGCCGTGCCATGCTCGATCGTCTGGCGCTGACGCCGGAGCGGATCGAAGC
>RFLL01000234.1 GCA_003693905.1 Alphaproteobacteria bacterium | reverse complement strand
CCGGAAGCCGGAACGGTTCCTGTCCGGCTATTTGTTGTCCTGGGCCGTGAAGCGGCCAAGATTGCCGAATAGCTGCTGGAACAGCGTCAGCTTGCGCCCTTCGGTCGGGGTTTTGCGATCGACCGGGTCGATTTCCCGTCCGTCGGCGAGCGTCAGGGTCTTGGTTTCGGCCACGGTGCCTTTGTCGTCGAACGAGACGATGAGAACCCTGCGCTCCAGAACCTCCGGCTTGAAGAATGCGAACTCGGTGCTCTTCTGCCCGACGTAGTACCAGATGTCGTCCTTGAAGGTCGAAATGGTCGATGGCGAGCCGAGCAACCGCATGACGTCGTTGCGGGTGTGGACGCCGGGGCTGATTTTCGCCATTGTTTCCGGCTCGGGCAGGTTGCCGCGCACCTCGATCGTCTGCTCGCAGGCGCCAAGGCCGGCCGTCGCGAATACCAGCGCGCCGATCAACCATATCCGAGCCCCCGGAATGGGACGTGCGCTCATGGTAGCCTTCCCCTGCTCTTGACCCGAGATCTGGAACGAAGTTGCGAATTTCTTGATTATTCCCGTCCGGCGGTCCATTTCAAGGACGTTTCTCGGCCCTTTCCACCGCAGCGGGAAGGGCGGCGGCGGGTCATCCCGCTCCTTTTTCCGTGCACGAGCCCGTAGGCGGTCCATGAGCCTGTTCAACCTGTTTCACCGCGATCCGCACGAAGCGCCGGCGCGCGCTCTCTACGCCGCCCTGGTGGCCCAGGCCCGCCAGCCCCATTTCTATGCCCGCTGGGGGGTCCCGGATACGCTTGACGGGCGCTTCGACCTCATTGCGCTGCATGCGTTCCTGCTTCTCCATCGGTTGCAGCAGGAGCATCCGCACTCCAAGGGTTTGGCTCAGGCGCTTCTCGACACCATATTCACGGATATGGACAGCAACCTGCGCGAGATGGGGGTCGGGGACCTTGGAGTCGGCCGCCGGGTCAAGCGGATGGCTCAGGGCCTTTATGGTCGCATCGCCGCCTATGACGAGGCCCTGTCCGGTCCGCCCGAGGCCCTGGAAGCGGCCCTGCGGCGCAACCTCTACGGCACGGTGGCGGTCCCCGACCCGGCCTGCGTTGAAGCGATGGCCGGCTACGTCCGGGCCCAGGCGGCCCACCTGAAGACGCAGGATTATGCGACCCTGGCGACCGGAACGGTGAATTTCGACGGACCGGCGCCGGCGGTGGAGGATCGCGCGGGGGCATGAGCCGGCAAGGCGGCGGGCCCCGCGCCCCCGCGTCGGCCTTTCCTGCACGACGAAGAATCACGACCATGAAACCAGTGAAGAACGCATACGACCCGACCTCGGCCATGACGGCGCATGAGACACCGCGACCGGAATTCTCCCGGCTGTTCGATCCCGATCGGCTGGGCCGCGAAGACATCATTGTCGAGATTGCCGCCAATGCCGAGGCACGCGCTGCCCTGGCCCGGCGCTTCGACCTTCTGGAGCTGGCCGCGCTCAGCGCCACCTTGCGGGTGCGCCAGGGACCGGGCCGGAAGCTGATCAGCGTCGAGGGCCGCTTCGTGGCCGACGTCGTACAGGCCTGCGTGGTCAGCCTGGAGCCGGTGGCGAGCCATCTCGACGAGGCGTTCGTACAGCGCTACACGCTTGATCCTGCGACCGTTTCTGGGGAGGCGAGCGTAATCGTCAATCCCGAGGCCGAGGATCCGCCCGAACTCGTCGGGCCGGCGGGCATCGACCTCGGCGAGGCCGTGGCTCAGCAGCTTGCCGTGAGCCTGGATCCTTATCCCCGGGCCCCGGGCGCATGCCTGCCCGAATCGGTGACGGGGGCGGGCGGCAGCGACGGCAGCGATTCGGGGAACGAGAAGGGATCGGAAAATCCGTTTGCGGTTCTACAAGGCCTGAAACCCTTGAAGAAATCCCGTTGAGGCCGCGAACGGGCTCGAAACCGGCCTTTTCGGCACCGTCCGGGCGGGCTCAGGCCGGGCTTGCCGCGGCGGGAGAATTTGGCTAAGAAGCGCCTTCGAACCCAGCCTTTCCTGATCGGAAGTCAGAACCATGGCGGTACCGAAAAGAAAAGTCTCGCCTTCGCGGCGGAACATGCGCCGTGCACACGATGCACTGCGCCCCAATGCCCACCACGAGTGCCCGAACTGCGGCGAGCTCAAGCGTCCGCATCACGTCTGTGCAGCCTGCGGCTATTACGACGGTCGCGAGGTCATCGAGATCGAAAGCGTCTAAGTCCCTCAGGAACCGGATGGCCGGGCGAAGGTCATCGGCCGTCCGGGGCCGGGCGGTAGGACCGAACCGTACGTGAGTGATCGTGTCACCATAGCCCTTGATGCCATGGGCGGCGACAATGCGCCGAACATGGTGATACGGGGAGCCAGCATTGCGCGCCAGCGCCACCCGAACGTCGAATTTCTGATGTTCGGGCGCGAAGCGCAGCTTCTGCCGCTGCTCGAGCGCTGGAAGAAGCTCAAGGCGGTGACTACGGTGGTTCATACCGATGATGTGGTCGCGGGCAACGAAAAGCCTTCGATCGCGCTGCGCAGCGGACGGCAGTCGAGCATGCGCCTGGCCATCAACGCCGTCCACGAAGGCAAGGCCGACGGTGTGGTCTCGGCCGGCAACACCGGGGCCCTGATGGCCATGGCCAAGTTCGTCCTGAAGACGCTGCCGGGGGTCGACCGGCCCGCGATCGCCGCCTTTTTTCCGACCCTGCGCGGCGAGACGCTGATGCTTGACCTTGGCGCCAACGTCATGTGCGATGCGCGCAACCTCGTCGACTTCGCGGTCATGGGCAACGCGTTCGTACGCAGCGTCCTCGGCCTGACCCATCCGACCGTCGGCCTGCTCAATGTCGGCTCCGAGGAAATCAAGGGGCACGAGGCGCTGCACGAGGCCCGTCTGGTGCTGAAGGAAGCCAACCTGCCGGGCGAATTCGTCGGCTTCGTGGAAGGTGACGACATTGCCAAAGGAACGGCCGACGTCGTGGTGACGGACGGATTTACCGGCAACATCGCCCTGAAGACGGCCGAAGGCACGGCGATGCTGATCAACGAATACATGCGCCGCACGTTCAAAAGCTCGTTACTTGCCGGGTTCGGCTACTTGCTTGCGCGCTCGGCGATGCGCAAGCTGCGCAAACGGCTTGATCCGCGGCGATACAACGGCGCGATTTTTCTCGGCCTCAACGGCATCACGGTCAAAAGCCACGGCGGCACCGATGCCCTGGGCTTCGCCAATGCCATCGGCGTCGCCATCGACATGAAGAAGCACGGAATCATCGAAAAGACGCGGGCCGATTTTGCGGCGCTGATGCAGCGCCCGCCCATTTTCCGCCAGGCGGCCGCCGGATAATGATGCGCCGATCCCTGGTCGCCGGTTGTGGCGGATACCTGCCGGAGCGCGTCATAACCAACGACGAGCTGGCTCAGCGTCTCAATACGTCGGACGAATGGATCCGT
>RFLL01000233.1 GCA_003693905.1 Alphaproteobacteria bacterium | reverse complement strand
CATCGGAATTGGCAGGCAGGCCGAAACGATCCTGCAAGTCGACCTTGATGGGAATTTCGATCGTCTCCGGCACGGCGATGGAAACGCCGCCATCGACATCGGCCGGGGTTACCGGACGGCCGCGGACGTCCACGCCCGGCCGGTACGCCACGTCGGGGGCCGGGACATGCTTGACAAGACGGGCGCAGTCCGACTTTGTGAGCCTCGCCGTGACGACGTCATGCGCCACGGCATCGCCGGGGGCGATCGAAAGCGCGGGGACAATCAAAAGTGTACCGAGCGCAAGCATCCTGGCCGTGCGCCCGGCAAGGGCAGACGGGGCAAGCCCGGACGGTCGGTGAATCATGGCGCGGGTTTGGATCATGGTACGACGCTAGGTGATGGCACACTAACAAAATCATAAGGCCGGATCACGGGAGCAGAATCACGAAAAGCACATTCGCAAGTGCCTGCCATCGTTATCGCGGCCCCTTTCCCCCCTGCCGGCACGGGGGAAAGCGGGAAGACGCGAAGGAGATACGGACGTATACGGGGGAAACGGGCACAGGGCCGGGAAATGGCGGCCTTCATGCTTTTTTTCGGGGACGATCATCTGGGGGGAAGGACACAATGCTGTCATCGTTCTTCAAGCTCGAGGAGCACGGCACCACCGTGCGCACCGAAGTCACGGCCGGGATCACCACCTTTCTGACCATGGCCTACATCAGCTTCGTCAATCCGGCGATCCTGGCCGATGCCGGCATGGATTTCGGTGCCGTCTTCGTCGCCACCTGCTTGGCGGCGGCGGTCGGCACCTTGATCATGGGGCTCTACGCCAACTACCCCATCGCGCTCGCGCCCGGCATGGGATTGAATGCCTATTTCACGTATGGCGTCGTGCTCGGCATGGGGCACACGTGGCAGGTGGCGCTAGGGGCGGTGTTCCTGTCCGGTCTGCTGTTCATCCTGATCAGCGTTCTGCCGGTGCGCGAATGGATCATCAATGCCGTGCCCCGCGGACTGAAGCTGGCGATTTCCGCCGGCATCGGGCTGTTTCTCGCCATCATCGCCCTCAAGAACGCCGGCGTGGTGGTCGACCACCCGGCCACTCTGGTCACCCTCGGCGACCCGGCATCGTGGCCGGTCATCCTGTCGTTTCTCGGCTTTTTCGTCATCGTCGCCCTCAATCGGCACCGGATTCCCGGTGCCGTCATCATCGGTATTCTGGCGACCACGGCCGTGGGGTTGGCGCTCGGCGTTTCGCAGTGGCGCGGCGTGGTCTCCATGCCGCCCGATCCCTCGCCGACGTTGCTGCAACTCGACATCGCCGGAGCATTTCAGATCGGTCTCGTGACCATCGTCTTCACGTTTCTTTTCGTCGACCTGTTCGATACCGCCGGCACCCTGATCGGGCTTGCCCACCGGGCCGGGCTGCTTGACGAGCGCGGCCGACTGCCTCGTCTCAAGAAGGCGCTTCTCGCCGACAGTACGGCCACCGCCGCCGGTGCCCTGCTCGGCACCTCGACCACGACCAGCTATATCGAAAGCGCTGCCGGCATCAACGCCGGGGGACGTACCGGGCTGACCGCGGTGACGGTGGCGGTGCTGTTTCTGCTGACCCTGTTCTTCTCGCCGCTGGCCCAGACCATCCCGGCCTACGCCACCGCACCGGCGTTGCTGTTCGTCGCCTGCCTGATGGCCCGCGGTCTGGCCGAGATCGACTGGGAGGACATCACGGAAGTCGCGCCGGCAGTGGTAACCGCGATCGCCATGCCATTGACGTTTTCGATCGCCCACGGCATCGGCATCGGCTTCATCACCTATGCTGCCGTGAAGCTTCTCAGCGGAAAAGGACGGGAATGTCCGTTCGCGGTACACGTCATTGCGCTGCTGTTCCTGGTCAAATTCTTTCTGGTCTAGAAGCGCGGTTCAGCTTCGTATCGAGGCATGGGACGCAACACTTTGCAGATATTGCTAAAATGATAAAAACACGTGACGTCCCGATCGTTTTCGGCTACGCTCTTGGCATAAAGTTGCGTGCGTAAACTGCACGGCCCGAGTTTGGGGAGGACGCGCCAAGGGCGCAACGGAGCGGGAAAGCGCTTCTAATTCAGCAAATTAGCATATAAAGTTAAAGCGGCAAGCGAGCGCGTCTCCTTGCCGATTTTTTTGTCCGGCCCCTCCCTCGCTCCCTCCGGCATCTCCAATAAAGGCGGAGGGGAAGCGGGGACTACCGCCCGGTGCGCGCCCACGGCGGATCGAGCGCCAGAATCCGGGCATAAACCGGACAGTCCGGGCGATGGGCGCCCGGCAGATAGCCCAGACTCATCAGAAATTCGCCCACCACCTCGGGCCCCATGAACTTGAACGTCCTGCGCATGAGACGCACCCAGTCCGCCCTGGCACGCGGATGGTGGGCATCGAGCCACGCCGCAAACCCGCCATGGTGTTCACGCAAGGCCCGAATCCGGCGTGCATTTTCGATCACCGCGTCGATCTTGCGCCGGTTGCGCACGATACCAGCATCGACCAGAAGGCGGGCCCGCTCCTGCTCGCCGTAGGCCGCCACCCGATCGACATCGTAGTCGTCGAAGGCCGCGCGAAAGGCCGCGCGTTTGCGCAACATCAGCTCCCACGACAAACCGGCCTGATTGATCTCCAGCACCATGCGTTCGAACAGAACCGCTTCGTCGCGTGCGGGAAACCCGTATTCCCGGTCGTGATAGGGGCCATGCAGCGGATCCCCGGGCGCAACGGTGCAATAGTCGCTCACGGCCGCCCGCCCCGTCTCACGAACGCACGGAAATGAGATCGGAGGTTACGATCCAGTAGACGATAAGCCACAAGATCCCCGCGATCACCGAGGTGACCAGAGCCTTGCGCCACAGCATCGGGCGTTCCGGGGCGCTGGTGGCATGGCCGGGTTCGGGATTGTCGGGCACCCGCACGCCCCACGGCAGAACCGTAAACAGAACCAGCCACCACAGAATGCCGTAGACGAGAAGCCCGCTGAACCAGTTCATGACTACAGCCTGTTTTCTTTACCGTCCTGGCCGTCCCAGCCGTTTTCGAGGATCCCGTGCGGTCGCGGATCCCGTGCTCAGGCCTGTTCCAGCTCGATCAGAGTACCGCAGAAATCCTTGGGGTGAAGAAAGAGGACCGGTTTGCCGTGGGCCCCGATCTTCGGCTCGCCGTCGCCAAGAACCCGAGCCCCTGCGGCTTCGAGGCGATGGCGCGCCACCCGGATGTCATCGACCTCGTAGCAGACGTGATGAATGCCGCCCTCGGCATGACGGGTCAGAAAGCCGGTGATCGGCGAAGCCTCGCCCAGCGGGGCCAGAAGCTCGATCTTGGTATTGGGCAGGGTGACGAACACGACTGTAACCCCGTGCTCGGGCTGGGGAACCGGTGCCGAGACCTCCGCCCCCAGCACGTCCCGGTACATCGCCGCCGCGGCGTCCAGATCGGGCACTGCTATGGCCACATGGTTCAACCGGCCGATCATCGCCTCTCCTCTCTTCCCCGGATTGAAGCCTTCAGACATATAGTCTCCCCCGCGCATTCGCACCATCCCCGCCGGAACCACCGTCTCACCCCAGACGCACGAGGTGGACCTCGGTCACCGGCTTGCGCCCCAGCAGCCGGTAAAACGCCCGCCGTACGGCCAGACGGGCCGCTTCCTTCACTGCGGCATCGTCGCGCCGCGAAGCGTTCGACAAAGGTTGCAGCGCATCGCGAAGTCCTTCGGCAATCGCGGCCAGCTTGTCGGCCTCCGTTTCGGGATCGAGCAGCCCTTGCGCGGTGATGATCGGCATGCCCTGGAACTTCAGATCGGCACCGATGACCAGAGTCACGACGACAGCGCCGTTGAAGCTCATCCGTCGCCGGTCACGGATGATCGGGCTGTCGAGCGGCAGCAGCCGGTTGCCGTCGAGCGCCAGCCGCCCGGCGTGAACGCGCGCGACGATTCCCGCCGGTCCGGGCGCCAGACGGATCAGGGTGCCGTTTTCGCCCACGATCTGCTGCGGCACCTGGCAGGCGGCGGCCAGACGGGCGTGTTCGGCCAGATGCCGCGCTTCGCCGTGCACCGGGACGGCGATCTGCGGTCGCACCCACTGATACATCTGGGTCAGTTCTTCGCGCGCGGGATGACCGGAGACGTGGATGAAATGCTGATCGTCAGTGATGACCTCGACGCCTTTGCGCACGAGCCGATTCTGGAGGTTGAAGATGGCGACATCGTTGCCGGGAATGATGCGCGAGGAAAAGATCGCGGCATCACCTTCTTCCAGGGTCACGTTGGGGTGCTCGTCATTGGCGATCCGCCACAGGGCGGAGCGCGGTTCCCCCTGGCTGCCGGTGCACAGCAGCAGCACTTCGCGGCGGGGCAGGAAATCGACGTGTTCTTCGGTGACCGGCGGCGGCAGGTCCTGAAGATAGCCGGTATCGCGCGCCGCCTGATAGACCCGCAGCATCGAGCGCCCGACCAGTACCAGCCGCCGGCCGTGGGCCTCGGCAACCTTGGCCACGGTTTCCAGCCGCGCCACGTTGGAGGCGAAGCAGGCCACCGCGACGCGGTTCTCGAGCCGGCCCACCAGCTCCATCAGCACCGCCCGGACCTCGGCCTCGGAGCCGGAATCACCGTCGACCAGGGCATTGGTCGAATCGCAAACCATGGCCAGAATCGATTCGTCGGCCAGCGCCCGCAACGCCGCCTCGTCATAGGTCTCGCCGACCAGCGGATCGGGATCGAGCTTCCAGTCTCCGGTATGGAGAACGCTGCCCGCCCTGGTGCGGATGACCAGGGCGTTGGGCTCGGGGATCGAGTGGGTCAGGGTGATAAGCTGGATATCGAACGGCCCGACGCGGAAGGTGCCGGACATCGGCACTTCGATGACCTCGGCCTCGTCTTCGATCCCGGCTTCGATCAGTTTGGGATAGACCATCGCGGCGGTGAACGGCGTAGCATAGATCGGACACCGCAGCCGCGGCCACAGATACCCCACGGCGCCGATGTGGTCCTCGTGAGCATGGGTCAGGATCAGGCCGACCAGGTCCTGGCGCCGCTCCTCGATGAAGGCGGGATCGGGCATCAGCACGTCGATCCCGGGCAGGCCGGCATCGGCGAAGGTGACCCCGAGATCGACCATCAGCCAGCGGCCGTCATGGCCGTAGAGATTGAGGTTCATGCCGATCTCGCCGGTCCCGCCGAGAGGCAGGAACAGAAGCTCGTCGGCGCCGGGCCGCTCGCTCACGCGCTCTCCCCGGGGCCGGCCTGCCCGCGGTTGGCCCGATAGATCAGGCGCAACCCCCGCAACGTGATGTCGGGGTCGATGTCGTCGATGCACGCCGTGCCGCGGGCAAACAGCGGCGCCAGCCCGCCGGTCGCAATCACCTTGGCCGGGGCCCCCAGTTCCGCCTTGATCCGTTCGACGATGCCTTCGAGCAGCCCGACATAGCCCCAGTACGCTCCCGACTGCATGGCCGGCACGGTAGCGTGTCCGATCACCGTGTCGGGCGGCCCTTCCAGGGCGATGCGCGGCAGCTTGGCTGCCGCCCGGTCGAGGGCTTCGAGGGACAAATTGATGCCGGGTGCGATCACGCCACCCTCATAGGTGCCGTCGGCGCCGATCACGTCGAAGGTGGTGGCGGTGCCGAAATCGATCACGATCAGCGGTCCGCCGTGCGCCTGATGCGCAGCCACCGCATTGACCAGGCGGTCCTCGCCGACCTGTCGGGCGTGAACGTCGATACCGAGGCGCACCCCCGCTTCGCCGACCACCAGCGGGTCGGTCTTGAAGTAGCGCCGGCACAACGTCTTCAACTCGTGGCCGGCCGCGGGAACGACATTGGCGATGATGGCACCGTCGATATCGCCTGCGTGCAGTCCTTCCAGGGCCATGAGCTGGGTCAGCCATACCGCGTATTCATCGGCCGTACGCCGCGGGTCGGTCGACGTGCGCCAGCGCGCGCGCACTTCGTCGACCTCGCCCCCGCCGTCGCAGACCGCGAAGACGACGTTGGTATTGCCCGAATCGATTGCCAGCAGCATGGGGGGGTAGGCCTTTTTCTATTCCTTGTCCGGCGGGAAGAACACGTCACCGGCCGTAATGATGCGCCGCGATCCCCCCGGCAGGTCAAGAACAAGCGCGCCGGTTTCATCGAGGTCGCGAAACGTGCCGGTGAGCGTCTCGTGGGCCAGACGAACGTGGATTTCCTGCTCGAGGGCGTGGGCGCGCTCCAGCCACGCCCGGCGGATCGGGGCGAAGCCGTCGTTCAGCCAGGTATCGACACGGGCCAGGAAATGGCGGGCGAACGCTTCCAGTACGACGATGTCCGACAGGCTCGGATCGGCGCCTTCGAAAACCAGGCTGGTAGCCGGGAAATCGGTCTTTTCCGGGTGGCTGAGCACATTGATGCCGAGCCCCAGAATCAGCCACTCCAGGGCGCCCTCGGGGCTTGTGCGTGCTTCCAGCAGAATCCCCGCAACCTTGCGCCCGCTGAGCAGGACATCGTTCGGCCACTTGAACGTGACCTCCATCAGAGGCGGGGTCACGGTTCCGATGGCATCGGCAATGGCCAGCGCGGCCACGAAGCCGAGCTGCGCCGCCTCGCCGGGACTGCAATCGGGGCGCAGGATCAGGGACAAATAGAGATTGCCCGGCGGGCTGATGAACGTACGGCCGTGACGGCCACGCCCGGCGGTCTGCTCGCGCGCCCAGACCAGGGTGCCGTCTTCCGCCCCGTCCGCAGCTAGACGCGCGGCTTCGTCATTGGTGCTGGTGACCCGGTCAAAGGCGACGACCCGGTAGGCCGGCGGCAGGGACAGCAGCGAGGCTGCGCCCGCGTCGTCGCGTGTCATCCCGAGATCAGGGCCGAAGCGGCCGCCGCAGCCTGCGACAGAAGCGGCCCCGGAATGACGAAAAAGAACAGGATGACGACGCTGGTCACCGCCAGGATCACGGTCATTTCACGTCCGATCGGGCGCTCGAAGGATTCCGCCGGTTCATCGAAGTACATGTACTTCACGATGCGCAGATAATAGAAGGCGCCTACGACGCTGGTCAAAACCCCGATCACCGCCAGCGTGTACAGCCCGGCGTCGATCGCCGCCATGAAAACGTAGAACTTCGCCAGGAAGCCGGCCATGGGCGGAATGCCGGCCATCGAGAACATGAAGATGAGAAGCGCCAGCGCCATGCCCGGATGAGTTCTGGACAGACCGCGCAGATCCTCGACCCCCTCGACCATCACGTCCCGGGTGCGCATGCACAGGATGCACGCGAACGTGCCCAGGTTCATGACGATATAGATCGCCATATAGAAAATCAGGCCGCGCACCCCGTCCTCGGTTCCCGCCGCCAGGCCGATCAGCGCATAGCCGACATGCCCGATCGAGCTGTAGGCCATCAGGCGCTTGATATTGGTCTGGGCGATGGCGGCAAACGCTCCCAGGATCATGGAGCCGATGGCCACCACGACCACGACCTGCTGCCACTCGGCCACCAGTTCGCCGAACGGCCCCATCATGACCCGCACGATGAGGCCCATTGCCGCCACCTTGGGCGCAGTAGCGAAGAAAGCGGTGATCGGTGTCGGCGCTCCCTCGTAGACGTCCGGGGTCCACATGTGGAAGGGCACCGCGGAAATCTTGAACGCCAGCCCGGCGATCAGAAACACCAGCCCGATCAGCAGACCGAGGCCGGGAACCTCGCCCGCCGCGGCCGCACGCCCCAGAACGTCGGCCACGGCCTCGAACCCGGTCGATCCGGTAAAACCGTAGATCATCGAGGCGCCATAGAGCAGCATCCCCGACGACAGCGCACCGAGGACGAAATATTTCAGCCCGGCTTCGGTCGAACGCAGGGAATCGCGCCGGATCGCCGCCAGGACGTAGAGCGACAGGCTTTGCAGCTCCAGCCCCATGTAAAGCGCGATCAGGTCATTCGCCGAAACCATCATCATCATGCCGAGCGTGGCGAACAGCATCAGCACCGGGTACTCGAAACGGGCCACGCCTTCGCGCTCGAAATAGCGCAGCGACATGACGGCGCTGACCGCCGAGCCGATCAGGATCAACACTTTCATGAAGTCGCTGAAGCGGTCGGCGATGAACAGGCCGGCAAATGCGGTCCCCGACGGCCGCGTACCGAGCAGCAGCACGGCGGCCACCACGATCAGAATCAGGACCGACAGCCACAGGATGCCGCGGGTCGCATCCTGGCCGCGGAATACCCCGACCATCAGAAGCACCATGGCCAGACCGGCCAGGACCACCTCGGGCAGGATGATGGTGAGATCGAGCGCGCTCATCGACATCCCCCTTCCCTAGCGGCCGCCAAGCCACGCCGCCAGCATGTCGGGCGGCGCGCCGTCCATGGCCAGACGCGTGGTTTCGACCAGATTGGTCACCGAGGCCGACATGATATCCAGAAACGACACCGGATAGATTCCCATCCACAGGACAAGCACGATCAACGGCGCGAACACCGCCACCTCGCGCGGGTTGAGATCCAGGATCGACTTGAGCTCAAGGCGCGTGAGCGCCCCGAAGATCACCCGCCGATAAAGGTAGAGCATGTAGGCCGCCCCCAGAATCATGCCGCTGGTCGCCAGCAGCGCGGCCCAGGTATTGACCTGGAAAATGCCAACCAGAACCAGGAACTCGCCGACGAAGCCGCTGGTGCCCGGCAATCCGACCGAGGCAAGAAGGAACAACATGAAGACTAGGGCGTAAAGCGGCATGCGCTCGACCAGGCCGCCGTAGCGGTCGATCAGGCGTGTGTGCATGCGGTCGTAGATGACACCGACGATCAGGAACAGGGCGGCCGAAACGACGCCGTGCGACAGCATCTGGAAGATCGCCCCTTCGACCCCCTGCTGGGTCACCGTGAACGTGCCCAGGGTGACGAAGCCCATGTGCGCGACCGAGGAATAGGCGATCAGCTTCTTCATGTCCTCCTGCGCCAGCGCCACCAGCGAGGTGTAGATCACCGCCACGATCGACAGGGTGAACACCAGCGGCGTGAAGAACGCCGAAGCCTCGGGCAACATCGGTAGCGAAAAACGCAGGAAACCGTAGCCGCCCATCTTCAACAGCACACCAGCCAGGATCACCGATCCGGCGGTCGGCGCCTCGACATGGGCGTCGGGCAACCAGGTGTGCACCGGCCACATCGGGATCTTGACGGCAAAGGAGGCGAACAGCGCCAGCCACAGCCAGACCTGCATGTCGGAGGCGAAGCGATGGTCGAGCATGGTTGGAATGTCGGTGGTACCGACATCGAAATACATGGCCAGCAGCGCCAGAAACAGAAGCACCGATCCGGCCAGGGTATAGAGAAAGAACTTGAACGCCGAATAGACCCGACGCGGACCGCCCCAGACCCCGATGATCAGGAACATCGGGATCAGCACGCCCTCGTAGAAGAAAT
>RFLL01000232.1 GCA_003693905.1 Alphaproteobacteria bacterium | reverse complement strand
CGACGGCGCCGACGGTGCGCCGATCAGCGTCTTTGAAAGCGGCGCCATCCTGATCTATCTGGCGGAAAAGACCGGCCGCTTCCTGCCCGCCGAGCCGCGTGGGCGCTATGCGACGCTGGAATGGCTGATGTTTCAGATGGGCAGCATCGGACCGATGCTGGGCCAGGCGCACCATTTCCGCATCTATGCGCCGGAAAAGATTCCCTATGCCATCGAGCGCTACACCAACGAGGCCAACCGTCTCTACGGGGTTCTCGACCGGCGTCTGGGCGACGTCGCGTATCTGGCCGGCGACGACTATACGATCGCCGACATGGCGACTTTCCCATGGCTGCGTTCGCACGAGAACCAGGGGGTCGATCTCGATGCCTATCCCAACGTGCGCCGCTGGTTCGAGACCATTGCCGCACGTCCGGCGGTTCAGCGCGGGCTGGCCGTGCTGGCCGATCGCCGCCGCCGGGGACCGATCAGCGACAAGGCGCGCGAGATGATGTTCGGCGCCGCCCAGTACCGGCGGCGCTGACGCTTCCGCCATGAGGAACGGTGTCCGCCTGTTCGCCATCGCGCTGGTTGCGTTGGCTCCGGGGGCGTGCACCGCGCCGGCGCTCGGGCAGGAGGGGCGCACGTTTGCCTGGCGCCCGGTTGCCGGCGCGACCGAGACCTATGACCTGCGCGGCGTGCGGGTGCGCGCACCGGAGGCCACGGGCTGGTACGTGGCCGAATCCGGCGACGACATGATCGCGTTCTACAAACGCGCTGGTGTTGCACCGCCGCGCAGCGTGATAGCCTTCGTCCGGGTGACGCCGATCCGGCTGGCGTCGCCGACACCGGCCGACCTGCGCCGGTTCGTCGAGCGCTATCAGGCGGTGGATCGCGGCCATCCCCGGGTCAGGATCCGACGGGTCGAGACCGAGCCGGCCCCCGATCTGCCGGCGACGTGCGTACGCTCGCGCTTCGAGGTCGTCGATCGCGCCGTGCCGAAGGCGCCGCGCAAGGCGTTCTTGTTGCGTGGATGGGCGCTTTACTGCCTGCACCCCGCAGCGGCGAAACCGCGGCTGGTACATCTTGTCCTCAGCCAGCGCTATCCCCGCCGGAAAAAGCCGCTCAACCTTGAATCGGCCTTCAGGACGTTTGTCGAAGGTCTTGAATTTATTTCTGAAAAGTAGATCTGAAGGAAATCGACAGGAAGTGCGACCCGGCTGCGGCTGGAACCTGCGCCGGTCGCACCACATGTATTCATGCAAACGTCGCGTTCTGCGCTATGATGATTGTGGGCGAGGGATCCGAAGCGGCTGCGGGCCCCCCTGTGCGTCCCTGATCCGGACCGGGCCCGGGCCGGACAGGCGATGGAGGACGTCATGGTCGACACGACTGTTGGCGGGAGCGCACGCGAAGCAGTGGGCGTATTCCACGACGAGGCCGCCTTGCAGAATGCCGTCGATGAATTGCTGATCGCGGGATTCGATCGTTCCAGCCTGAGCCTGCTGGCGAGTGCCCGGGCGGTTGAGGAAAAGCTGGGCCACGAATACGACAAGATCGTCGAAATAGAAGACGACCTGACGACGCCGCGTACGGCGTTCGTGGGCCGCGATTCACGTACCGAGGGCAAGGGGGCCATCGTCGGCGGCCTGGCCTATGTCGGGGCCGTGGGGGCCGCTGGTGCCATCGTGGCTTCGGGCGGCACCATCGGTCTTGCCATCCTTGGCGCCGCGGCGGCCGGCGGGCTTGGCGGGCTGATCGGCGGCATCCTGACGCGGTTCATGGATCGCCACCATGCCCACAGGTTGCAGGAACAGCTCGACCGCGGCGGGCTGCTGCTCTGGGTTGCCACCCACGGCCCCGAGCAGGAAGCGCGCGCCACCGAAATCCTGCGCCGCTGCGGCGCCGAGGACGTTCACGTTCACGACCTGCCGCCGCCATCCTATGCGACCACGGGTGGGGTTTCGTACGACCTCAGCTTCATGAAGCGGCTCGGTTTGTAACAGGCGCTCTGGCCTGCATTCGGAGGCCGGTTCGACGTCGCCCTTGGCTTTCGTGCCGGCGGCGGCTATGGCTTGAGCCATGGCCGAAAACAGACCCGACGGCGCACCGGCGCCGCTGCGCCCCGCGACAGTAGCGGCCCACGGCGGTCACGACCCCGAGGCCGCCGGTGGCGACGTGGTGCCGCCGATTCGCCCCGCGACCACCTTTGCCCGCGATGCGGATTATGCCCTTCTGAACCCCGAAGGCAGCTACAGCCGCGACGCCAATCCGACCTACCGGGCGTGTGAATCGCTGCTGGCGCGCCTTGAGGGCGGGGCGGGGGCGTATCTGTTCTCCTCCGGCATGGCGGCGGCGATGGCGGTCGTACAGGCGTTGCAGCCGGGCGACCATATCGTGGCGCAAAGCGTCATGTACTGGGCGCTGCGCGACTGGCTGCGGGAATTCTGCGCTACCTGGGGGTTGGGGTTTGATCTCGTCGATGCGACCGATTCCGAATCCTTGGCCGCCGCCATCGTGCCCGGGCGGACCCGGCTGGTGTGGATCGAGACGCCGAGCAACCCGACCTGGGACGTGATCGACATCGCCGCCGCGGCGCGTGCCGCCCATGCCGCCGGGGCCCGTCTCGTGGTCGATTCGACGGTCGCCACGCCGGTTCTCACGCGCCCGATCGAATTGGGCGCCGACATCGTCCTCCACTCCGCGACCAAGTACCTGAATGGCCACAGCGACGTCGTGGCCGGGGCGCTGATCGCGGCGCGCGAGGACGAATTCTGGCACCGCGTCCGGGCCAACCGGGCCCATGGCGGGGCCGTTCTCGGGCCCTTCGAGGCATGGCTGATGCTGCGCGGGATGCGCACCCTGTACATCCGGGTGGCCCGGGCGTGTGCCAACGCAATGGCCATCGCCCGCCATTTCGACGCTCACCCCAAGGTTGCGGAGGTGCTCTATCCCGGGCTGGAGACGCACCCCGGCCACGACCTCGCGGCGCGACAGATGAGCGGCGGCTTCGGTGGCATGCTCAGCCTGCGGGTGCGTGGCGGCGCGCAGGCGGCACTTGCGATGGCCGGGCGCCTGCGGGTGTTCGTGCGCGCGACCTCGCTGGGTGGGGTCGAGAGCCTGATCGAACACCGCGCCAGCATCGAAGGCCCGGGCAGTCCGGTGCCGCCGGATCTGTTGCGCCTGTCGGTCGGGATCGAAGACCCGGCCGACCTTATCGCCGATCTGGAGCAGGCCCTGGCCGATGTCCCGCCGGGGTCATGACGGGGACTCAATTGGCACAGGAAAACCGGGAGCAGGAACAGCCATGACGATCGAACTCTATACCTGGAGCACGCCCAACGGGCGCAAGGTTTCCATCGCACTGGAGGAAATGGAACTGCCCTACAGCGTGCACAAGGTCGACATCGGCGAAGGCGACCAGTTCGATCCGGCGTTTCTCAGGATCAGCCCCAACAACAAGATTCCCGCCATCGTCGATCCCGACGGCGCCGACGGT
>RFLL01000231.1 GCA_003693905.1 Alphaproteobacteria bacterium | reverse complement strand
CGGCGCGACGCCGGGCCCGGCTCATGTCCGCCTCGCCGATCAGGAACCGTTCGACGGCGGCACTCGACAACCGCTCGTCCCAGAATGCGATCGGCAGATCGAGGCCGGCAATCTGATGCAGGTTGGCGGCGAACTGGCGCACCGAATCGCACCGCGGTCCTTCGCTGCCGTCCATGTTGACCGGCAGCCCGATGACCAGGCCGCCGACGTTGCGTGCCGCGCACAGGGCCTTCAGGGCGGCGGCGTCACGGGTGAACCGGGTGCGCCGGATCGTCTTCAGCGGCGAGGCCACGCGCAGACCCGAATCGGAAATCGCAACGCCGATGGTCTTCTCCCCGAGGTCGAGACCGAGCAGGCGCTGGCCCTTGCCGAGGCGCGCGCCCAGGGCTTCGAGCGGGACGACGGGTGCGATCCGGGCCATGACGCGATCAATGCCCGCTCGCCCGCTTTGATGCAAGGCGCTGCTTGCGAGGGGCAGGGGGCGATGCTACCTTCCGCCGCGCTTTTGCGGGGGTGAGAGCGTCATTGCGACCACGGGGTCGCAGGGGCCGGGCAGCCGTCCGCAGGGTCTTCATTTCCATCAATCGAGGGCACGACCATGGCGGTCGACAGGACCACGGTTGCGCACATCGCCAAGCTGGCGCGCATTCGCATCGACGCCGAACAGCAGGATGCGCTGACTGCGGATCTGAACAACATCCTGAGCTGGATCGAGCAGTTGTCGGAGCTCGACACCGAAGGGGTGGCACCGATGACCAGTGTCGTCGAGATGCGCCTGCCGCAACGTCCCGACGCGGTGACCGACGGCAACTGCCGCGACAAGATCCTGCGCAACGCACCCGAGACGATGCACGGCTTCTTCGTCGTGCCCAAGGTCGTCGAATGAAGGTCGGTCCGTCATGACCCGATTGAACGAATTGACCATCGCCGCGGCACGCGACGGCCTGGCCAAGGGGGAATTTTCCGCCCGCGAACTGGCCGAAGCTCACATCGCGGCGATGGAATCGGCGCGCCGGCTCAATCTCTTCATCACCGAGACCCCGGAACGGGCGCTGGCCATGGCCGACGCCGCCGATGCGCGCCGGCGCCGCGGCGAGGCCGGCCTTCTCGACGGCATTCCGTTGGCCGTCAAGGATCTCTTCTGCACCGAAGACGTGCTGACCACCGCCGGGTCGCACATCCTGGACGGTTTTCATCCGCCCTACGAATCGACCGTGACCGCCAACCTGTGGCGGGCCGGAGCGGTGCTGCTCGGCAAGACCAACCTCGACGAATTCGCCATGGGCTCGTCAAACATGACCAGCCACTACGGCCCGGTCGAAAGCCCGTGGCGGCGCAAGGGCGACAACCGGCCGCTGGTCCCGGGCGGCTCGTCGGGCGGTTCGGCGGCGGCGGTGGCGGCGCGGGTGACGGCGGGTGCCATCGGCACCGATACCGGCGGCTCGATCCGCCAGCCGGCGGCGTTTTGCGGTATCGTCGGCATGAAGCCGACCTATGGCCGCTGCTCGCGCTGGGGCATCGTCGCCTTCGCCTCCTCGCTCGATCAGGCCGGGCCGTTGACCCGCACTGTGCGCGATGCGGCGATCATGCTGCGCGCCATGGCCGGGCACGATCCCAGGGATTCGACCAGCGTCGATCGCCCCGTGCCCGATTACGAAGCGGCGCTGAGCGGCGATATCCGGGGCCTGCGTGTCGGCATTCCCAAGGAATACCGCGTCGACGGCATGCCGGATGAAATCGAGGCCCTGTGGCGCCGCGGTGTGCAGTGGCTGGAGGAGGCCGGGGCAACGACGATCGAGGTCAGCCTGCCGCATACCAAGTACGCGCTGCCGACCTATTACATCATTGCCCCGGCCGAGGCGTCGAGCAATCTGGCTCGCTATGACGGCGTGCGCTACGGCCTGCGCGTGCCCGGCCGCACCCCGACCGAGATGTACGAGGCGACACGCGGCGAAGGCTTCGGGGCCGAGGTCAAGCGTCGCGTTCTGATCGGCACCTATGTGCTGTCGGCCGGCTATTACGATGCCTACTACAACAAGGCGCGCAAGGTGCGCGCGCTGATCCTGCGCGACTTCACCGAGGCGTTCGAGAGCGTCGATGTGCTGCTGACGCCGACGGCCCCCTCGACCGCCTTTGCCCAGGGCGAGAAGATGGACGATCCGATCGCCATGTATCTGAACGACGTCTTTACCGTACCGGCCAATCTGTCGGGCCTGCCCGGCATTTCGGTCCCGGCTGCGATGGCCGAGGATGGCCTGCCGCTGGGCCTGCAGGTGATCGGCCGGGCGTTCGACGAGGAAACCATGCTGCGCGTGGCGCACGTCATCGAAACCGCCGCCGGTTTCGACGCCGAGCCGGCGTTCGTCGCCGGACGGTGAGGCACGTGAGGACGGGCAGGCGCAAAGGAGACGGCAGGGGGCGCGCGTCATGAGCCTGATTCGCGGCAGGACCGGCGAGTGGGAGGTGGTCATCGGGCTCGAGGTCCATGCCCAGGTGATCGCCGATTCCAAGCTGTTCTCCGGCGCCGCCACCGCCTTCGGGGCGGAACCGAACACCCAGGTATCGCTGGTCGACGCGGCGATGCCGGGCATGCTGCCGGTCCTCAACGCCCGCAGCGTCGAGCAGGCAGTCAGGACCGGGCTCGGCCTCAATGCCAGGATCAACCTGACCTCGGTGTTCGAGCGCAAGAACTACTTCTATCCCGATCTGCCGCAGGGCTATCAGATCTCGCAGTATCTGCAACCGATCGTGGGCGAGGGGGAAATCACCCTCGATCTGCCCGACGGCAGCGTCAAGACGGTCGGAATCGAACGCCTGCATCTGGAACAGGACGCCGGCAAAAGCCTGCACGACCAGCATCCCAACTGCACCTACATCGACCTCAACCGCTCCGGCGTCACGCTGATGGAAATCGTCTCGAAGCCGGACATGCGCTCGGGCGACGAGGCGGCGGCCTATCTGACCAAGCTGCGTGCGATTCTGCGCTACCTCGGCACCTCCACGGGCAACATGGAGGAAGGGTCGATGCGCTGCGACATCAATCTGTCGGTGCGCCGGCCGGGGGCCGCGCTCGGCACCCGGACCGAGACCAAGAACGTCAACTCGATCCGCTTCGTCAAGCAGGCGATCGAGTACGAGGCCAAGCGCCAGATCGCGGTGCTCGAGGACGGCGGCACGATCGAGCAGGAAACCCGCCTGTTCGATCCCGGCAAGGGCGTGACGCGCGCGATGCGCACCAAGGAAGAAGCCCACGACTATCGCTATTTCCCCGATCCGGACCTGCTGCCGCTGGTGCTCGATTCCGAATGGGTCGAGGAGCTGCGCCGCGCTCTGCCCGAGTTGCCCGATGCGCGCAAGGCCCGCTTCATCGCCGACTACGGCCTGTCCGCCTATGACGCCGGCGTGCTGGTGGCCGAGCGCGAAACCGCCGATTACTTCGAAGCGGTGGTGCGCGGCGGCGCCGGGCGCGATGCCAAGCGGGCGGCGAACTGGATCATGGGCGAGGTCTTTGCCGCCCTCAACCGCGACGGCATCGACCTTGCCGCCGCCCCGGTCGATGCCGCCAGGCTGGGGGGGCTGCTCGACCTCATCGCCGACGGTACGATTTCGGGACGGATCGCCAAGGACGTGTTCGACGCGATGTGGGACAGCGGCAAGGATGCGGCCACCATCGTCGAGGAAAAAGGACTGAAGCAGATCTCCGACGAAGGCGCGATTGCGGCGATCGTGGCCCGGGTGGTGGCCGACAATCCGACCCAGGCGGAACAGTTCCGGGCCGGCAACGAGAAGGTGCTGGGCTGGTTCGTCGGTCAGGTCATGAAGGCGACCCGGGGCCAGGCCAACCCCGGCGTGGTCAACCGCCTGTTGCGTGAAAAGCTGTCCTGAGATGATGACTGTCAACGATGATCGCCGGCAACGACGTTTGCCGGTATCCCCCCACGCGGGGACATGAAAGCGGAGAGCACGAATGGCGAAAAAGAAGCTGCAATACGACTGCAACAAGTGCCCCGCGTACTGCTGTTCGTATGCCCGCATCGTGATCCGGAAGTCGGACCTGAAGCGCTTGGCAAAGCACTTCGGCATCGACGAGGAAACTGCGCGCCGACGTTTCACCAAGCGTGGCGAGGAAAAGGGCGAAATCATCCTGCGCCACCAGAAGGACGAGTACTTCGGCACCATCTGCCGCTTTCTCGATACCGAGACGCGCCAGTGCACGATCTACAAGGCCCGGCCGGCGATCTGCCGCGAATTTCCCGGCCCCGGACGTTGCGGGTACTACGAGTTCCTGAAATTCGAGCGCAAGACCCAGGAAGATCCGGACTGGGTTTCGACGACCTGGAATCTGCGCTGATACCGCGCCGTCGACGTCTTGTCATTCGCGCCGCAGCGTGCGTCACTTGCAGCCACCGAGGCGGCAGGTCTGCTGCCCGCATGGAAACGAGAGAGGACGGAGGACGGAGCGAGGATGATCGAGCTCTACACGTGGCCGACGCCGAACGGGCACAAGATTCACATCATGCTGGAAGAAACCGGTCTGCCGTACAAGGTGATTCCCGTCGACATCGGCGAAGGCGACCAGTTCGATCCGGCGTTTCTCAGGATCAGCCCCAACAACAAGATTCCCGCCATCGTCGATCCCGACGGCGCCGACGGT
>RFLL01000025.1 GCA_003693905.1 Alphaproteobacteria bacterium | reverse complement strand
ATCCCATAAAGGCATGTTAAACGATTTAATCGTTGTTGCAGTTGAGATAAAAGGAGTTCCCTTTCTGCTTCGGCCTTCTTTTTTTCCTCGCCGTTCTTTTCCGCGGCCTGGCGTTCCTGCGCCGCCTTGGAGATGGCCGCGCCCAGAATCTCGCCCAGGCTGGCACCGGATTCGACCGAGCCGTAATCGGCCATCGCCTTCTTTTCCTCTTCGATCTCGCGCTGCTTGATCGACAGCGTGATCTTGCGCGTCTTGGGGTCGATGGCGGTGATCTTGGCGTCGACCTTCTCGCCGATGGCAAAGCGGTCCGGCCGTTGCTCGCTGCGCTCGCGCGCCAGATCCGCGCGGCGAATGAACCCGATCACGCCGTCGGAAAGTTCGACCTCGATGCCGTTGTCGAGGATCTGGTGCACGGTACAGGTGACCACGTCGCCTTTCTTGTAGTTGCCGACGGCCTTTTCGAACGGATCGCTGCTCAGTTGCTTGATGCCCAGGCTGACGCGTTCCTTGTCGACATCGACGTCGAGCACCTTCACGCGCACGATGTCGCCCTTCTTGTATTTCTTGACCGCCTCTTCGCCCGGCAGAGTCCAGTCGAGGTCGGAGAAGTGGACCATGCCGTCGATATCGCCCGGCAGGCCGACAAACAGGCCGAATTCGGTGATGTTCTTGATCTCGCCTTCAAGCTCGCTGCCCGGCGGGTGGGCGGCCAAGAAGGCCTCCCACGGGTTGGGCAGGCACTGCTTCAGACCCAGGCTGATGCGGCGCTTCTGCTCGTCGACGTCGAGCACCATCACCTCGACCTCCTGACTGGTCGAAATGATCTTGCCCGGATGGATGTTCTTCTTGGTCCAGCTCATCTCGGAGACGTGGACCAGCCCCTCGACCCCCGGCTCCAGCTCCACGAAGGCGCCATAGTCGGTGATGTTGGTGACCCGGCCTTTGAGCTTGGCGCCCCTGGGGTACTTTGCGGCGACGCCTTCCCACGGATCGGCTTCGAGCTGCTTCATGCCCAGGCTGATGCGCTGGGTTTCGGGATTGAAGCGGATCACCTGCACTTTGACCTGCTGGCCGATCGACAGCACCTCGCTCGGGTGGTTGATGCGTTTCCACGAAATGTCGGTCACGTGCAGCAGGCCGTCGACGCCGCCGAGGTCGACGAAGGCGCCGTAATCGGTGATGTTCTTGACCACGCCTTCGAGCACCTGCCCTTCTTTGAGGCTGGCGATCAGCTCCGAACGCTGCTCGGCGCGGGTTTCTTCCAGCACGGCGCGGCGCGAGACCACGATATTGCCGCGCGAACGGTCCATCTTGAGAATCTGAAACGGCTGCGGCGTGCCCATCAGCGGCCCGATGTCGCGCACCGGGCGGATGTCGACCTGGCTGCCCGGCAGGAAGGCGACGGCCCCCGACAGGTCGACGGTAAAGCCGCCCTTGACCCGACCGAAGATGACGCCGGTCACCCGCCGGCCTTCCTTGAAAGCCTGTTCGAGCTGGATCCACGCCTCCTCGCGCTTGGCCTTTTCGCGCGAAAGGACGGCCAGACCGTCCTTGTTTTCCATGCGTTCGAGATAGACCTCGACCTCGTCGCCGACCTTGATTTCGGGCGGACGGCCGGCCTCGGCGAATTCCTTGAGCGGAACGCGGCCTTCCGATTTCAGGCCGACGTCGACGATCGCATATTCGCCGTCGATGGCCACGATGGTGCCTTTGAGGACGGTGCCTTCCAGGCTGTCGGTGGTGCCGAGGGTTTCATCGAGAAGGGCGGCGAAGCTTTCCTTCTGGATTTCGGAAGATTTCTGGGCTTCGGGGGTCTGGGTGGCCGTTTCAGCCATGGTCAAATTCCTTTCCACGTGTCGAAGGTGTTCCGGCCGACCGGTTGGCTCCGGCGGTCTTCCCGGCAGTGCGCACCGGGCCTGTTTCATGGGTCATGGGGCGGCGTCGGGGCCGGACGAAGGCGGGGCGGTTCGCGCGGCGATGATGTCCATGGCGGCGCGAAAAACCGCGTCGGGATCCATCTCGCTGGTATCGAGAACCACCGCATCCGCCGCGGGCTTCAACGGTGCCGTCGCACGCGCACTGTCGCGGGCGTCGCGCGCCCGCATTTCCGCTACGACGCGCGGGTATATACTCGTCTCGCCGCGCGCGAGCAACTCCTTATGTCGGCGCCGAGCCCGGGCTTCGGGCGAGGCGGTGACGAACAGCTTCACGTCGGCCTCGGGGCAGACCACGGTGCCGATGTCGCGCCCGTCCAGAACGGCGCCGCGTTTGCCACCCGGCGGGGTGTGGGCAAAGCGGCGTTGCAGGTCGAGAAGGGCGGTGCGCACCTCCGGTATGGCGGCCACGCGCGAGGCCGCCTGGGCGATGCGCTCGTCACGCAGATCCGGGCGCGCAAGATCGTCCAGCGCCAGCGCCGCGGCGGTGCGGGCCGCGGCCTCGGCATCGTCGGGATCGGCGCCGGACTCCAGGACCTTGGCGGCCACCGCGCGGTACAGCAGGCCGGTATCCAGATAGGCCAGATCGAGGGCCTCGGCCAGGCGCCGGGCCAGCGTCCCCTTGCCGGCCGCACTGGGCCCGTCAATGGCGATGATCACGCGTCCTCCGTCACCGTTTCCACCGGTTCCGCCGGAGCGATGGCCGCTCCCAGGCCCGTCATCAGGGCGGCAAAGCCGGGGAAGCTGGTGTCGATGGGGCTGGCGTCGTCGATCGAGACCGGATGCTCGGCGGCCAGGCCGAGGACGAGGAAGCTCATGGCGATGCGATGGTCGAGGGCGGTGGCGATGGTGGCGCCGCCGGGCACCCGCCCGCCGCAGCCTTCCACCGTCAGGCTGTCGGCATCGGCATCGACCTTCACCCCGCATGCCGCCAGCCCCTGCGCTATGGCCGCCAGACGGTCGCTTTCCTTGACCCGCAGCTCGCTCAGCCCGCGCATCACCGTGCGGCCACGGGCGCAGGCCGCCGCCACCGCCAGGATCGGGTATTCATCGATCATGGCCGGCGCCCGTTCGGCGGGAACCTCGACGCCGTCGAGCGGCCCCGCCGCGACATGCAGGTCGGCCACCGGCTCGCCGGCTTCGGTGCGCTCGTTCTCCAGGGTGATGCAGGCCCCCATTTCCTTCAGCGTCGTCAACAGGCCGGTGCGCAGCGGGTTGACCCCGACGCCGGGCAGGCGCACCGCCGAGCCGGGCAGGATCAGGGCCGCGACCAGAGGAAAGGCGGCCGAGGAGGGATCGCCGGGCACGTGCACCGGGCGGCCGCGCAACTCCGGCTGGCCGCGGAGGCGGATCGCTCGCCCCTCGGGGCCGTCCTCGACCGTGATCTCGGCGCCGAAATGGCGCAGCATCAGTTCGCTGTGATCGCGGGTCGGCTGCGGCTCGATCACGGTGGTCAGGCCGGGTGCGTTGAGCCCGGCCAGCAGGATCGCCGATTTGACCTGGGCCGAGGGCACCGGCAGGCGGTAGGAAAACGGCGCGGCCTCGCCGGTGCCGACGACGGCCAGCGGCAACCGGTCGCCGGCCCGGGCCACAATTTGCGCGCCCATGGCCCGCAGCGGCACCGCCACACGCGCCATCGGCCGTCGCCGCAGGCTGGCGTCGCCGGTCAGAATTGCGCTTATCGGGTGGCTGGCCAGCACCCCCATCAGCAGGCGCGCCGCGGTGCCCGAATTGCCCATGTCGAGGACGTCTTCGGGCTCGACCAGGCCGCCGATGCCGCGACCCCATACCTGCCACCTGCCGGACGCGAGGCGGGTCGTCTCGGCCCCCAGCGCGCGCATGGCGGCGGCCGTGCGCAGCACGTCCTCGCCTTCCAGCAGCCCTTCGATCATGCTTTCGCCGATCGCCAGCGCGGCCAGAATCAGCGCCCGGTGCGAAATCGACTTGTCGCCCGGTACGCGGGCCTCGCCGCGAAGGGCTTCGCTCGGTCTGGCGATCAATGGCGACATCGGTGGGCGGGTCCTTCGGCGGCGGAGTGTTTCTTTGTTTCGGGCCGTCTCTATCATATCCGCACCGTGCGACAACACCATGGCGTGGCCATGGCGGCGCCGGTGCGCCGATCGCAGCGACGGCGGATCCGGGTTTGCGACGATGAATTATCTTTTGACAGGCGGCGCCGAACATGGCAAAGGGCTCGCCCGAATTCCCCGGAACTCATGCCAGACTGGAGGACGGCCCGTGGCCAAGCCGGAATGGGGCACAAAGCGCGTGTGCCAGGGGTGCGGCACGCGGTTTTACGATTTTGGACGCACACCGATCGTCTGCCCGAAATGCGGTGAGGAATTCGACCTCGAAGCCTTGCTGAAATCGCGCCGACCCCGGGCCGCCGCCCCGGCCAAGCCGGCAAAGGTGGCGGCGCCCGTGGTCGCGGAAGAGATCGCGGCCGAAGCCCCCGAAGCCGAGGCCGACATCGAGGAAATCGTCGATGCGGACATTGTCGAGGAAATCCCCGATGTCGAGGGCGAGGGCGACGCGGTGCTGGAAGACGCCTCCGAACTGGGCGAGGAGGATGTGGCCGTCGTCGTCGCCGGCGACGAGAGCGAAAGCTAGCCCGTTTTCGCCTCGGACGGTGCCGGTCCATTGTGCCGGCCCGTCGCACCACCCGGCCATCCGTGGTCGTACGATCCCATCGGGGGCGGTCGGCTGCGGATGGGGCGCGCACTTTTCCCTTGCGAGAGGCCGGGCGGGTTCCTAATTTCCCATCCGTCGGCGCCCGGTGCGCCGGATGATGCGCAGCGTCACAATGGGGCCGTAGCTCAGTTGGGAGAGCGCTACAATGGCATTGTAGAGGTCAGGGGTTCGACTCCCCTCGGCTCCACCAGTTCTTCAAGGCCGATCCCTCCGGGTCGGCCTTTTCCGTTTCGGGGCTGTCTCATGCCTGCCCGCCTGCCTCGGCGCGGCCTCCGGATTCTGAACGAAGCGGCCGCTTTTGACGGCCGCCCGGCCGGTTCCTTGTCCGCGGCCGGCTGTTCGGCGTGACCGGGAACGCCGCCCCCATTTTTCGAGGGGGCGGGCGCTTCCCCGCGATTGCAAATGAATCGGGGCACCGGGTGCATGTTCTCGATGCGACGGCAACGTATTGTTTGATACCAATAAATACAATCGTCATAACGGATGAATTTTTTAGAAAACGCGCGAGATTGTCTTATTGAATATTTGTGT
>RFLL01000230.1 GCA_003693905.1 Alphaproteobacteria bacterium | reverse complement strand
GGAAAACGTCGAAGCGGTGAAAAAGGGCTGCGCCAACCTCGCGCGCCATATCGAGAACGTGAAGAAGTTCGGCGTCCCGCCGGTGGTGGCCATCAACCGGTTCCTGAATGACACCGAGGCCGAGTTGGAGGCGGTGCGCTCCACCGCCGAGGGGCTGGGTGCCAGGGCGATCATCTGTTCGCACTGGGCCGACGGCGGCGCCGGGACCGAGGAACTGGCCCGCCATGTCGTCGATCTGGTGGAGTCGGGCAGCGCCGACTTCAAGCCGCTCTACGACGATGCGATGCCGCTGTGGGACAAGGTCGAAACCATCGCCAGGGAACTCTACGGCGCTGCCGGCATCAGCGCCGATGACAGCGTGCGCAAGCGCTTCGACGAATTGCAGGCCGGTGGCTACGGCCATTTCCCGGTGTGCATGGCCAAGACCCAGTACAGCTTTTCGACCGACCCCAACCTGAAGGGGGCACCGTCGGGGCACATCGTGCCGGTGCGCGAAGTGCGGGTCTCCGGCGGGGCCGAGTTCCTGGTCGTCATCACCGGTGCGATCATGACCATGCCAGGTCTGCCCCGGGTGCCGGCGGCCAACAGCATCCACCTCAACGAGCAGGGACAGATCGAGGGCCTGTTCTAGGCGCGCGGACGAACGGCGACGTTTTTGGTCTTTCCGTAAAATCCCCCGGGAGGGTGAACGTCTCTCCCGGGGGATTTTTCGTGTCGCGATTTGCCCGGTGCCGGGCATGGTCTAAACTTCCACCCCGAGATTCCGATAAATCCGCACAACGGCACGAGGGGAGGGAAGGCGCCTCATGAAAGTCGTCATCACCGGGGGCACCGGGTTCATCGGCCGCATGCTGGCGCGGCGCCTTGTTGCGCGCGGCGAACTCACCGCACCATCGGGAAACCTTGAAACGATCGACGAGATCGTGCTGTTCGATGCCGTGGCACCGGCGCATTCGATCGACGGGCTCGACGATCGCGTGCGCATCGTTACCGGCGACATCGCCGATTGCGATCTCGTCCGCTCCCTGATCGACCGCGACGACGTTTCGGTCTTTCATCTCGCCTCGGTGGTCAGCGGCGGCGGCGAGCGCGACTTCGATCTGGCGCTCAAGGTCAATCTCACCGGCGCCCTCAACGTGTTCGGGGCCTGTCGCGCCCGGTCCGGACGGC
Organism: Alphaproteobacteria bacterium; assembly: GCA_003693905.1. Classification (GTDB taxonomy): domain Bacteria; phylum Pseudomonadota; class Alphaproteobacteria; order Kiloniellales; family J153; genus J153. The sequence goes on along the minus strand of RFLL01000230.1, from coordinate 3,394 downwards.
CGCGGGTGGTGTTCGCAAGCTCGCTCGCGGTGTTCGGCGGCGCGGCCATGCCCCGGGTTGTCGGCGATACCACCAAGCAGACGCCGCAGACCACCTACGGCGCGACCAAGGCCATCGGCGAGCTGCTGATCAACGACTATACCCGCAAGGGCTTCTTCGATGGTCGTGCGGCGCGTCTGCCGACCATCATCATTCGCCCCGGCAGGCCCAACCTGGCGGCCTCCAGCTTCGCCAGCGGCGTCTTCCGCGAACCGCTGGCCGGCCGGACCTGCCTCCTGCCGGTATCACTGTCGACGCGGATGCCGGTGCTCGGCTATCGCACGGCGGTCGAGGGCTTCATCGCCCTGCACGAGGCCGACGGCGCCGCGCTCGGCGACGACCGGGCGGTCAATTTCCCCAGCCTGTCGGTCACGGTGGAGGAGATGATCGCCGCCTTGCGCCGGGTTGCCGGGAACCGGCCGCTGGGCGACATCACGCCGGCCCCCGATCCCGCGATCGAAGCCATCGTCGCCACCTGGCCGGTCGAGACCGAGTGGACACGCGCCGCCGCCTTGGGTCTGCCGGTCGATGCCGACGTGGATGGAATCGTGCGCGCCTATATCGAGGATTTCGTCGATGAACAGGATTGATCTCGCCGGGCAGGGGGCGGTCGTCACCGGTGGCGCGCAGGGCATCGGCCGCGCCATTGCCGAGCGGTTTCTGGACAGCGGGGCGGCGGTGGCGTTGTGGGATTGCGATGCCGGGGCGCTGGACGAAGCGCGTGCGGTGCTGTCCGGGCGCGGCACGGTGCGCACCGTGGTCGTCGACGTAACCGATCTGGCGGCGGTCGAGGCGGCGGCGCACGACAGCATCCAATCCCTGGGCGCCATCGACATCCTGGTCAACAACGCCGGTATCGCCGGCCCCAACGCGCCGACGTGGGAGTATCCGCCGGCGGCGTGGCGCCAGGTTCTCGACATCGACCTCACCGGCGTCTTCTACTGCTGCCGTGCGGTCGTGCCGCACATGATCGCGCGCGACTATGGCCGCATCGTCAATATCGCCTCCATCGCCGGCAAGGAGGGCAACCCCAACGCCCCGGCCTACAGCGCCGCCAAGGCCGGCGTCATCGCGCTGACCAAATCGCTCGGCAAGGAGCTGGCGGAGCGCGATATCGCCGTCAACTGCATCACCCCGGCGGCCGCGCGCACGCGCATCTTCGATCAGATGACCCAGGCCCACATCGACTACATGTTGTCGAAGATACCGCGCGGGCGTTTCGTCGAGGTCGGCGAAGTCGCCGCCCTGGTCGCCTGGCTGGCCTCGCGCGAATGTTCCTTCACCACCGGCGGCGTGTTCGACATCTCCGGCGGTCGCGCGACGTATTGAGGGGGGAATATTCTGGCATGGTCATGGCGCAGATCACACGGCGAACGGATTTGCTTGGATCGCGCGGATTCATGGACAGGAGATCACCACCACCAACTCGGCCTACGGCAGGCAATCCCGGTCCATGCCCAGGCATTCTCAAGGGACTGGTGGGTGATGCGCGCAGCCCCGTTACGTTAAACGTGCAGACGCGTCAACGTCTCAATCAGGGCATCCATCAAGGTGATCTCCAACCGCGCCAACCGTGCGGCCCCGGCGCAACGGAACCTCTGCCTCACGCAGTTTCGAAATAATCTGTTCCGGTATGTAATGTATTTGGCGACGCTTGTAGTTTCCCCTTATTAATGGTCATAAATAAGCCAAAATCCTCTCTCTGAAGACAGGCCACTTTTCGGGAAGCAGGACAGCCATCGAAAAAAAATCTCTGGCATATCCGGCCATAATACATCACATACTCCTCTCCCTATTCCTTGACCGCGCCGGTCATCGACGAGACGTAGTGCTCGACGAAGAAGGAATAGAAGATGGCCACCGGCACCGAGCCGAGCAGCGCGCCGGCCATCAGCGAGCCCCAGTGATAGACGTCGCCTTCGACGAGTTCGGTCACCACGCCGACCGGTACCGTCTTGTTCTCCGACGACGAGATGAAGGTCAGCGCGTAGATGAATTCGTTCCATGACAGGGTGAAGGCGAAGATCCCGGCCGAAATCAGGCCAGGCACCGCCAGCGGCAGCATGATGTTGCGCAGAATCTGCCACCGCGTCGCGCCGTCGATCAGGGCGCATTCCTCCAGCTCGTAGGGAATGGTGCGGAAATAGCCCATCAGCAGCCACGTGCAGAACGGAATCAGAAAGGTCGGGTAGGTCAGAATCAGCGCCAGCTTGGTATCGAAGATGCCGAACTTGAATACCATCACCGCCAGCGGAATGAATAGAATGCTGGGCGGCACCAGATAGGCCAGAAAGATGGCGATACCGACGATGCGCGCGCCGCGATAGCGCAGCCGTTCGATGGCATAGGCGGCCAGTACCGCGCACACGATCGAAATCACCGTCGCCACCGCCGCCACCAGCATCGTGTTCCACAGCCACGCCGGATACGAGGTTTCGAACAGCAGCTTGTTGATGTTGTCCAACGTCGGCTGAACGACCCAGAACGGACTGAAGTTTTCGTAGTCGTAGAGTTCGGCCTTCGACTTGAAGGTGGTGATGACCATCCAGTAGAACGGAAACAGGAGCACGAACACGAAGATCGCCAGCGGTACGTACACCGTCACCACGCGCCGCGGCACGGTGACGAGATAGTCCATCGCATCTTCGGTTTCTTTCCTGTGTCTGCGTTTTGTGAACAGGGTCATGACGGCGGTTCCTGCTGCTGTCCTATTCGTCGGTGCCGCGGTGCTGCCACTTGCGGTTCTGAAGCCCGTAATAGCTGAACACGATGGCGGCGATCAGAAACGGGATCATCGAGGTGGCGATCGCCGCCCCTTCGCCCAGGTGGCCGCCGGGAATGGCGCGCTGGAACGACAGCGTGGCCATCAGATGGGTCATGTTCATTGGCCCGCCGCGGGTCAGCACGTAGATGAGCTGGAAATCGGTGAAGGTGAACAGCACCGAAAAGGTCATGACCACGGCGATGATCGGCGTCAGCAGCGGCATGGTGACATAGCGGAAGCGCTGCCAGGCGTTCGCCCCGTCTATGGTCGAGGCCTCGTAGAGCGTTGCCGGAATGGTTTGCAGCCCGGCCAGAAGCGAGATCGCGACGAAGGGAATGCCGCGCCACACGTTGGCGGCGATCACCGAGGCGCGCGCGTTCCACGGCGAGCCGAGGAAGTCGATGTACTGGTCGATGAGGCCCAGTTTTACCAGCGCCCACGAGACCACCGAGAACTGGGAATCGTATATCCACCAGAACGCGATCGCTGACAGCACCGTCGGCACGATCCACGGCAGCAGCACGATGGCGCGCAGGAAGGCCTTGAACGGCAGGTGCTTGTTGAGCAGCAGGGCGAGATAAAGACCGAGGG
>RFLL01000229.1 GCA_003693905.1 Alphaproteobacteria bacterium | reverse complement strand
GTATAGGTGACGTTGTCGGCGAAACTGCGCCGCCACGGCTGTCCACCGTCGATCCCCGCAGAAATCGTGGTCGCCCCGTGCGCGTCCACGACCAGCGCATACTTGCGCCCGAAGCCACAGTACAGCCAGCCGCTGTAGTAGTTGATGCAGTGATAGGAGGTGAACAGGACCGCATCGACATCGTTGGCCCCCATCCAGGCCCGGATCGCATCCTGCCGGCGCTGCATTTCGCCATCCGAAAATGGCGAGAACGCCTTGTCACCGTTGTGCCACTGCGTGACGTGCACCATCTCGTCGTGCATGGCCTGGTGCCCCCCTTTTCCCCGCTGCCCGCGTGGGCAGCGCCATCTTTGCAAAGACGGATAGTAGCCGCCCCCGCAGTGCGGCGGAAGCGGGAAGGAGAGCGGGGAAAAACTTCAAAAAGAGAGGGTTTCAGGCGGCGGAATCGGCCTTGGTCGTATCCGGGGCGACGACGCGCTCGGCAGGCAGATGCAGAGTAACGCAGGTGCCGCTACCGGGCGTGCTGCTGACGTGGATCCAGCCGCCGTGCAGATCGGCCAGCGCCTTGCAGATGACGAGCCCGAGCCCGGTGCCTTCGTAGCGACGATCCAGGCCGCCGTCGACCTGGACAAACGGCTCGAAAGCCTTGGCGACGTCGGCCGGCGTCATTCCGATTCCTGTATCCTTGACGATGATGTCCAGGCCGCCGTCGGGACCGCGTGCAGCACCGATCGTGATCCGCCCGCCCTCGAGCGTGAACTTCACCGCATTCGACAGAAGGTTGTTGAGCACCTGCTTGATCATCCGTTCATCAGCCCGCAGAGACAGATCATCCGGCAGGGGCAGAACCGAAAGAGACTGCTTCTTCTCCCGGGCGCGCGGCGCAATCACCGTCACTGGCGCTTCGATGACACGCTTGAGGGCGAACGTGCTTTCCTGGAGCTTCAGTTTCCCGGTTTCCGCCTTGGCGACGTCGAGAACATCGTTGATGATTTCGAGGAGATGGCGACCGGAGCGCAGAATATCGTCGAGAGCCTCTTTTTGCCGGTCATTGACCGGGCCCAGATAACCGCCAAGAAGCGCCTCGGCAAAGCCGTTCACCGCGTTGAGTGGTGTGCGCAGTTCATGGCTCATGTTGGCAAGAAATTCCGTCTTGGCACGGTTTGCCATTTCAGCGTGCTTCTTGGCCTTGGACAGGGCGGCCGTGCGCTGCTCGACCAGTTCTTCGAGGTGCTCCTGCTGATCGCGGAGACGGATGACCAGCGACAGGATGTCGGCAACACTGGTCAGGAAATCGACCTCAAGCGCACTTTGCTTGTATCCGTGTGGAAGATAGAGCACGAGCACGCCCAGAACTCTGTCACCGTCGAGAATCGGAACGTTGTAGTGGCCGTGCGGCTTCATCCCCTCGAAGCGGATGACATGACGCTCGTCGATGCATTCGGCGTGGACAATGCGTCGCTGTGCGGCCGCCTGACCGCACAGGCATTTGCCGAACGGCACCCGGGCACACAGAACGCTCAACTGCGGCGAGAGATCGCGCTCGACGAACAGCTCCAGCACGCCCGGTTCGTCACGGACCAGGAAGATTCCGGCTCTGGGCCTGAGACGCAGCCAGCTCGTGTTCAGGAGGATTTCGAGGCAGTCCCCGAGGATTTCGGCCAGCGGGCGCTGAGTGGCGACCGTTCGCAGAAGCGCGCCCAATGTGCGCTCGTTCTCGAGATTGCGGCGCAGAACCACAATCTCCATCGGATCGTCGATATCGACGTCATGGCCGGCACGCAGTGGCGGGTCGGGATCGTGAGACGTGCTCATGAGCAGACCTCGGACAGGGGCGACAGTGCTTTGCGGCCGGACGTCGGACAAACAGGTCTGACGGCCCCATGAGAACCACACGCAAGTTAACGTTTGATTGTTCCTGCCAGCTCTGACGACCCGGCCGCACGCACCCACCCTGCCGGCGCCACGCACCGGAGACCGAGGCCCGGAGACTAAACCTCGGAGGGGGGGCCGAGACCCGATGCCGGAAGTGGCGCTCAGTTGCCGAACAGGCCCTTCAGCGCCTTGCCGGGATCGGGGATCAGACTGCCACCGGAATCGCCGCCCTCCGAGCCCGGGTCGGTGGCCGTGCCCGATCCCGTGCTCGTATCCGAACCACCGCCCAGAAGGCCCCCGAGGCCGCTGCCGCCCTGTTTGAGCTGCTTGAGCGTGTCCTTGGCCCCTTTCAGCGCCTTGGCCGGATCCTTGGCGATGCCGCCGGCCACACCGGCCAGATCGGGCCGATAGGTCAGGTTGTCCCACGGACCTTCGACGATGATTGGCACCGCGATCCCTCTGGCGCTGGCGGTTCCGCCCTGACCCTCGGTGGTGGCCACCAGCTTGGGCTCCAGCCGGTACTTCAGAGTCCGTTGCGGCAGATCGACGGTTCCGGCCCCGGACAGGCGCAGCAACGGGTTGAGCAGCACCAGATCGCGGTTGGTCAGGATCCCTTTGGCGATGGTGAAAGTACCCGACAGCTCGGCGAAATCGGTCTTCTGGGCCTTGCCCGCCTGGGCATCCATGAACGCCGACGTCACGTTGCGGACCATCGCCGCCAGGTTGATTCCCTTGATCGCGCCGTCGACGAACTTGACCGCGCCCTTGCCGCCCAGATTGGCGACCATTTCCTTCTGGCTGCGCCCGCGGGTGGTGATCGAGACATCCATGCGCCCGGTGCCTTCCAGCCGGTCGAAGCCGGCCGCATCGGCCAGGAGGGGGCCGGCCTGCACCCCCTCGATGGCAAACGTCTTGGCCACGCGCGGCACCGCGCCACGGGCATCGAGCGTCACCCGGCCGGTGCCGCGACCGCCATAGAGGTTGAGTTCGTCGAGGTCGAGCGCCAGGAGACCATCTTTCAGAGCTACCTTGAGGACGCTGCGCCCGATCTTGAGATCACGCATCCGGATCTCGCCGACCGTCAGCGCGAAGTCCACGTCGGCGGCCTTGAGACCGGACAGGTCCATGGGCTCGTCACTCCAGCCGCCGCCGGCGCCGGTTCCTTGCGCCCCGGATTGATCACCGCCCGAAGCACCGGCAGAGCCCGGCTGCGAGCCTTCGTCCGGCGGTGGCATGTAGGTATTGAGATCGATCCGATCGACGTCGAGACGCCCCTTGAGCGCCGGGCGCACCCCGGCGAGATTCACGCTCAAATCACCCTCGGCCGTGGTTTCGTCGAGCCCGATGCGCGCCTCGCTGAAGGTGAAAAGCGTAGCCATGGCCTCGACCTTGCCGGCGATCCTGAGCGGACCGAGGCCGCGGCCCGGCGCCTCCAGCGGCACCCCCGCCCACGCCGCCAAGTCGCGGATCGAGGGCACGTCGAGCTCGACGCTGCCGACCATACGCGCCGCGCCGCCGTTCTCTGTCCCTTTGGTTGCTGTCCCTTCGT
>RFLL01000228.1 GCA_003693905.1 Alphaproteobacteria bacterium | reverse complement strand
GGGAAGAATGCGCTAGGGTTCCCGAGCGTCGGGGTTTTGCCGACGCACCGATCTTTTCGCGCCCGTAGCTCAGCCGGATAGAGCACCTGATTCCTAATCAGGGGGTCGCAGGTTCGAGTCCTGCCGGGCGCACCAGTTTCTGCCGGTGCAAGGGTGTCATAGGCCTATGACTTTGTTCCAGTCAGAAATGTACATCTAAATTCGCTGGAATTCCGAAGGCAATAGCATCCGGTTATGCGCGACGAAATGCCGCGCTTTTTCAAGCTCGTTCATCCGTTGTCGTATCCAGTCTTGGCTCGCCATGACATCTCCAAAGTGCTTCCAGTTTTTTTACCCGCTCCCCTTTGGTCTCACACTGATAATGAGAGTCCTGGTCTTCATAATGCTTTTGCCGGCTCGATGGTAGCGGGCGACCGGCGGAGCGGATCGGGGGTGCGCAGCCGATCGCCCGCGAACCGGCGCGCCGCGGCCTCGGGCGTGAGGCCGCCGTGGGCCGAATGCGGCGGCACCTCGTTGTAGTCCTGCCGCCAGCGCGCGATGATGGCGCGCGCTTCCGCGATCCCGTGCCGCCGGCACACTTCCGCCGTCCTCGCGCCGCCCGCCTGCTCCCGCGGCACGCCGATGATCTGTTCTTTCCGTAAACCTACCCCTCTTCATCGTCCGTCTCCTGATGACGGACTCTCATATCAACCAAGGGTGCCACGGGGAGCACGTCACAAGCCCACACACGCTGGCCCGGAAGGTGGCCATGTCTGTCAATTCGGCATCGGATGAATCAAAGTAGATCAATGGCGTGGAGGTGAGTACAACAGCTAAAGTCCCACACCCCAAGACAAGTTACTCCCGTCGTTCACGCAGCGGGGCTGACACTTCCAGGCCGTATGATCCACATGATGAACGATCCCACGTGAGTGCCGGAGATATGCCGGGACAGGATTGGCGGGCGGCTTGAACATGACAGGGGCGCCGCCGGGTTTTCACCGGTGGCGCCCCCCGTGCATACGGTATCTTTATCTTTTTTCTTTCAGGTGCTCTTCGGGTGCCGGGTCGCTCAAGCCGCGGTGCGGGGTCGGCGCCGCCAGCGCAGGAGCGTCAGCCCCGACACCCCGGCCAGGAACAGCGCGAGCGCCGAGGGTTCCGGAACCGCCTGTGCAACGCTGAACGTACAGCCGGCATTGAAGCTCAAGCAGACACCGTTGGAGGCGGACGATCCTCGAACACGAAGCCGTCGGGAACGACTTCGTTGAACAGCAGACGGGCGCCGATCACGCTGCCGAAATTGATCCCCGTCGCGCTGTTGCGGAAGGACGGCCCGGAACGTTGGCGTCGATGAAGCGGTTGAAGCTCTCATCACCATTGAAGATCACGCCCTCGACCGTGGTGAACACCACCGGGCTGTGGTCGGACAGCGTGTAGGTCGTGCCGAACACGGTAAACGACAGATCGGCAAGGTCGCTCATCGCGACGAACTTGGAGCCGACCGGCGCTATGCCGGAATTGAGAGCGCTCAGATCGGGCGCGGCATCGAGCACCGTCTTCTCGACCGACAGAAGGCCCGAGCCGACCGAGGCGCCGCTGGAATCGAAAAACTCGAATCCATAGGAAACGGGCATGGCGCGCGCACCGGTGATGATCCCGAGAATCACGCCCACCCCAAGTACAAGCGAGACAATCGCAGAAAGTAGGCGTATCTTTAGATACTCCTTCAAAACCAGACAGGTACTACGGATACATTCGCATCTCCGGCAAAGAAGAGGTTTGAGGGAATACATCGTCCTTGTTTGCGGACGAGACCGGTCAATTATTTGTATTAATATTAAATGGGTCAACGCAAAACGTTCCCCTTGGCGAGGTCTCATCCCGCGTGCTCAGGGAATGCAAGGATACGCGATGATCGCAGGGCGAAAATGCACCGCGAGCAGCGGCTCCTGCTCGGAAGCCGCCGCCCCCGCCGCCCTCGACGGAGAATGCCCGGACGGATTTGCGCCGCCTGCCCGCGGCCGGAACGTCCCTGTTCAGGGGCGGCTTCCGCCCACATGGACGCACATGAAATCGCCCCGTCCGACCGGAAAATCACCAGGCGATCGGCCGCCCGTGCCCTTCGAATGACCAAAGGGCACGGGCACGCGAAGCCCCTTCGACGCAGGGCGGTCTAATTCACCGTGAAGACGGCATGGATGATCTCGGTCGTGCCGTCGGCCAGCGGCACGGCGGCGGTGATGGTGTGAGAGCCGCGCGCGAGCGTGCCGGTATCGAACGGCCGCGCCAGGGTGCCGTCGCCGCCGGCGAAGTCGTAGGGCGCGCTGCGTTCGCGCTGCACCGGCGCGCCGCGCATGGTCGGATCATCGAGGTAGAAATCGACCCGCTCGGCGAAGCTCGTCCGGATGCCGTCTTCGGGGTCGACGAAAACGTAGATCGCGCCGCTCACCGTCTGGCCGGACAGCGGCACCGCCCCTGTGCGCTCGGGCCGGGTACTGACCAGCAGGCGGTGACCCGTCGCGCCGCCAGCCGGATCGGCGACGGAAACGCGCACTGTCGTGGTGGCCGCCGCACCGGCATCGTCGGTAACGCTTAGAAGCGTACTGTAGGTGCCCGGATTGGTGTAGGTGTGGCTGACCACAGCGCCACTCGCGCGGGTGCCGTCGCCGAAATCCCAGGCGTAGGCGACGATGCGCCCGTCGGCATCGTCGGAGGCGGAGGCATCGAAAGTGACCGCCAGCGGCGCATCGCCTGCGGCCGGGCTCGCCGTGGCGCGCGCCGTGGGCGGCTGGTTCCCGGCGCGGCCGTCGCCACCGCTGCCGCCGGCGGGCGCAATCCACACCGCGACATCGGTGCCGATGCCAGCCGGACGCGGCCAGGTCCGGCTGCCGCCGGCCACGGCGACGCCGCTCTGCGTAAGCGTGGTGCCGGTCGCAGTATCGAGCCAGTAGAAATCGTAGGTGCCGGCAGCGATGTCGCGCACGCCGATCTCGCCGGCGAGTGCCTCGGCATAGAGGATGTAGGACCGCGCAGCCGGCGCGGCGAGTACGTAGTC
>RFLL01000024.1 GCA_003693905.1 Alphaproteobacteria bacterium | reverse complement strand
GTTCATGCGCCCCCGGCGGGGCCGGATGGCGCGGGTCGAAAACGGTTCCGCCGGGGCCTCTCATGCGCGGACCGCCCGGGTCAGTCGAACAGGCTCGAGACCGAGCTTTCCTCGGCGATCCGCCGCATCGCCTCGGCGATCAAAGGCGCGATGGTGACGACGCGGACGTTGCGGGACACCCGCATCGCCTCGGTCGGCTGAATGCTGTCGGTCACGGTCAGCATCTCGAGCTCGGACGAAGCGATGCGCGCCACTGCGCCGCCCGAAAGAACGGCGTGGGTCACATGCGCGCTGACCGACTTGGCGCCCGCTTCCTTGAGCGCGGCGGCGGCGTTGCACAGGGTGCCCGCCGAATCGACGATGTCGTCGACGAGAATGCAGCGCTGCCCGGCCACGTCGCCGATGATGTGCATGACCTCGGACACGCCGGCGCGCTCACGGCGCTTGTCGATGATCGCGATGGGGGGGCCGATGCGCTTGGCGATGGCCCGGGCGCGCAGCACGCCGCCGACGTCGGGCGAGACGATGGTCAGCCCGTCGCCCTTGAAACGCTCGACGATGTCCTTGGTAAACACCGGTGCAGCGTAGAGATTATCGGTCGGGATGTCGAAAAAGCCCTGAATCTGACCCGCGTGCAGGTCCAGGGTGAGAACCCGGTCGGCACCGGCAGAGGTGATCAGATTGGCCACCAGCTTGGCCGAAATCGGAGTGCGCGGGCCGGATTTGCGATCCTGGCGGGCGTAGCCGTAGTAGGGGATGACCGCCGTGATGCGCCGCGCCGAGCCGCGCTTCAACGCATCGAGCGCGACCAGCAGCTCCATCAGGTTGTCGTTGGCCGGATAGGACGTGGACTGGATGATAAAAACGTCCTCGCCGCGCACGTTCTCGTTGATCTCGACGAACACCTCCATGTCGGAGAACCGGCGCACACTGGCACTGGTCAGCGGCAGGTTCAGATAGGCCGAGATCGCTTCGGCCAGAGGCCGATTGCTGTTGCCGGTCATAATTTTCATGACACCGTCTCCAGCCCGCCCTTGCGCGGCGTCGCCGAATATCTCCTGGAAAGGCCCGCAACCGGCTCGGATCGGGACCGCCCCGGCCCGGGCGCGCGGACCTTATCAACCGCTTTCGGCCGTGTAAACGGCGGAAAACGTCTAACCGCGGGAACCGGGGGGCGGCATGGCGGCGGGGCCGGCCGGGGCGTTCGGCGCTCCCGGCATCTCCGGTATCCGCAACTGCTGCGCGCGCTGCCGTCCCGCCTGGTCCAGGGCGGTGCGTACGATCAGATCGCCGAGCCCGGCGGCGGCTTCGCGGGCGACGGCGGCGGCCACCGGTCCCCACGGGCCGTCGAGGCTGCCGGCGGCAACCCGGTTGCGCTGGACGACCTGGCCCAGGTCGCGGTCGTTTCGCGCGGCGGTCACGGTCCATGTGATGGTCACGTCCTGGATGCCGCCGCGCGGTGGGGCGAGGGCGACATCGCCGAGGATCAGAAGGTCGTTCTCGGCGATGCGATCGGTGATGGCGAACCCGGCGCCGCGCAGGGCGGCGGCCAGCGCCCGCGGCAGGCTGCGCGCGGCATCGCCCGGTGCCCCTTCGACAGGCAGGATCACCAGCCGCACCGGGGCGGAATCGGGCGCGGGCGCGGTGGCGCCGTCACGAGGGGCCTCGCCATGCAACGGTGGCGGGGCGATCGCGGCCCCCGCCGTGGTTCCAGGCGCATGCGCAAACGGGCGCGGTACCGGTCCGCAGGCGCCCAGCGCCAGCAGACCCAGCCACCAGAGAGCCGACGCCCGCCGGACCACCCGCAACATTCTTGCATGCGCCCGGTCCATGACCCTGCCGCCAGTCCCGCGCCTCAGCCCATGGCGCAGCCGACCATGAGGGCGATTACGAACAGCACCAGGAACATGAACAGATGCGGCATCGTTCTTCCCCCTGGCCGGCGGCCGGCTGCGGATGTCGAGGCTCACACGACGATGAATTCGAGCGGCAGAAGCGACAACGGTTCGGCCGCGCGGGCGCCGATCGCACTGGTCCGGCCCAGCGTCATGGCCAGGCCGCGCTCGCTGTCGAAGATGATGATATGGACGAAGATCACCATGCCGGGCTCGATCTCGATCGGATTGCCATGATAGAGCATCGGCCAGTCCATCCAGTTGGGCGAAAACGTCGCCCCCAGGGAATAGCCGCAGGCATTGAGGCGGTGTTCGGCGTAGCCGGCGGCATCGAGCGTGCGGGCATGGGCGTCGAAGGCCTCGCCGAAGGTCCTGCCCGGCGCCAGCGCCGCCTCGACCGCCAGCAGGGCGTCTTCGGCCACCTTGTACATTTCCACCTGGCGGGGCGGCGGGGTGCCGATGGCGACGGTGCGCATCATCGCGGCGTGATAGTGGTGATCAACCCCGGCCCATTCCAGCGTCAGTTGATCCTGCTTGTCGAGATAGCGCCGGCCGGAGAAGTAGCGGCACAGCAGGGCGTTCGGTCCGGATCCGATGATGAACTCGTTGGCCGGGTAGTCGCCGCCGCCGCGAAACACCGCGCCCTGCATGGCGGCCAGGATGTCGCCCTCGTAGGCCCCCGGCCCGATTATCCGGCGCGCCTCGATGAGGGCGTCGTCGGCCAGCGCCGCGGCGCAGCGGGCGAAGGCGATCTCGGCCTCGCTCTTGACCGCCCGCAGGCGCGTGACCAGCAGCGACGCATCGACCAGGGTGCAGAAGCCGTCGAGCGCGGCCTCCAGGCGCCGTCCGTTGGCGGCGGTCAGACCGTAGGCGTCGTATTCGACCCCCAGACGCCGGCCGCGGCAACCGTGCTCTTCGAGGATCGCACGCAGTTCCTCGGCCGGGTTGGCCTCGGGGGAATCGACCCAGATGCGGATGTCCTCGATCACCGACGTCTCGCGGGCCTGACGCAGGTCGGGCGAGCGCGTCAGCAGGGTCATGGTGCCGTCGGCGCCGAGATAGAGGCACTGAAAAAAGACGTAGCCGAAGGTGTCGTAACCGGTCAGGTAGTACATGCTCTCCTGACGGAACATCAGCAGGCCGTCCAGATTGTCGCGCGCCATCGCGGCGCAGGCGCGGGCGCGCCGCGCAGCCAGTTCGTCGAGGGTGAAATGAAGAGGCATGGATGCCGGCTCCGGTTTCAGGGGGTCAGGGCGATGTCAGGGCTCCAGGTAGATCGCCGACAGCGCGCGCCCGTAATCGGGTTCGTTGCGCCGGCACGCCCGGCGATAGCTGAAAAAGCGGCTCTCTTCGGCATACGTGTCCCAGGGCAGAACCTGGATGTCGCCGACCCCGGCCAGCCCCAGGCGTCGGGCCACGTAGCCTTTGAGGTCGAACAGAAAATGACCATCGCGCGGCGCCGGGTCGAAGAAGATCGCGTTTTGCGCCGACTGCTCCAGAAATGGCGCCGGGAATTCGGGACCGACTTCGTAGGAGACCCGCGCGATTGCCGGGCCGATGCCGGCGGCGATCGCGCCCGCCTGTGCGCCGAGAGCGACCATCGCCGCCACCGCGGCTTCGACGACGCCGCCCAGGGCGCCGCGCCAGCCGGCATGAACGGCGCCGACCACGCCGGCGCGGGCATCGGCAAGCAGGATCGGAACGCAATCGGCGGTCAGCACGCCGAGGGCCACGCCGCGCCGGCGCGTGACCAGGGCATCGACCTGCGGCGCTCGGCCTTCGGGCCACGGCTCCTCGACCACCGCGACGCGCGGCGAATGCACCTGATAGGCGGTGATCAGGGGACCGCCCTCCAGATTGATGGCGGCCCGGGCCCGATCCCGGTTGCGCGCCACGCGCTCGGCCGCGTCCCTAGAGCCGAAGCCACAGTTGAGCGAAGCATACGGACCTTCGCTGACGCCGCCGCTGCGCCCGAAGAAGGCATGACGCACGCCGGCCAGGTCGGCCAGCGGGCACACGGTCAGAATGTCGGGTGCGGTCTCGCAGCGTATGGGCGCGGCGTCGTTGGAAAGCGAATCGGTCATGGACACCAGCCTAAAGCATTCTCGAAGGGCGGGAAATCGCTTCAGGTCAGGGGGCGGTCTTCTTTTTTTTCTCCCGCTCCTGCGGCCCCGATCGGCGCCGGTTCAGGGAAAGCCGGCGGGCGTACCGAGGTCGCGGTGGGCAAGCGCTAGGACTTTGAATACGCGGCCCATCTCGGCCGGATCGGCGAGTCGGCGCACCGCTGCGGCGATGTCGCGGGCCTGGGCCGGGGTGGCGCGGCGGCTGAGCGCGGCGGCGCGCGCTTCCAGACCGAGGGCGCGCAGGAAATCGCCCTGACGGACGGGGCCGTGAGTGCGGGCACCGGCTTCCTGCGCGGCGCGGGCAAGGGCGGCAAAATCGACATCCGCAGTCAGATCCGCCGTCCCCGGCGCATCCAGAAGGTCGTGCGGGGCGTGGCGGCGCAGGG
>RFLL01000227.1 GCA_003693905.1 Alphaproteobacteria bacterium | reverse complement strand
TCGTCGAAAATCAGGGCCGCCGCACGCAGCTTGAGATCGGCGTCGAAATTCTGCAACGCCGACAGATCGAGCGGCTCGCGCGACCAGCGCGCCACACCGGGCGGCGCAGCCGGGCTTTGCGCGTCTGCATCGCGGTTGCTGCCGGCGGCCGGCGCCGCCTCTTTCCCGCCCCCGCCGGCTGCGGGCGCGAAAAACGCCTGCAACGGCAATGCGCCGGTGGTCAGATCGACGTTCACCATCGGCCGCGCCTCGGAAAGATCGAGGCCCAGCGTCCCGGATACCTTGTTTTCGCCCAGGCTCCCTGCGAGGTCCACGAGCTGGAGACCACGGCTGTCGCCGGTTGCTCTGGCCTTGAGGTCGACGGCCCCGACCGCGCCAGCGAAGCCGGCACCGGGCACCAGTGCGCGGATCAGGGCCGCAGCATCGGGGTGGGTGAGCGCAAGGGCCAGATCGATCTCCGCAACCAGGGGCCCCGCCCCGCCCGGGACGACGGTCAGGGTCCCGCCGAGTCCCAAGGGGCCAAGGGCGGCATCGATATCGCGTACCGCGATCCGCTGCGGGGTTCCCGTCACCGCCGCCGTCAGCGAAACCGCCCCCAATCCGGGACCGAGCCTCCATCCCGGCGCTAGCGGCGCCACCAGAGCGGCCAGATCGCGATGTTCGCCCGTCACCGTCAACTCGAAGGCCGGCGGCACAGCCAAGGGGCGCAGCGTGCCGCGCCCGCTCACCCGACCGCCCAGCACATCCACGCCGAGATCGACCGACAGCGCCTCGGGCCGGCCCTGGAAGGTTCCCGCGGCCGTCACCGCACCAAGCGCAAAGAGCGCCCTGGATTGCCAGTCCAGGGCGCGCGCCAGAGATCGGATATCGGGAACCGACAGGTCGAAGGCAAGATCGACGACCGGGGCTTCGGTCAGTGCGGCAACGGCCCCGTTCAGACGCAGGCTAGCGCCGGCGACATCGCCGAAGCGCAACTCGCGCACGCTCAATGTCGCATCCTGCAGGGTCGCATCCAGACGCACCGCGCGCGCGCTCACACCGGCCGCCGTCACGCTGCCCAGACGGATGTCGAAATTGGCATCGAAGGCATCGAACACCGCCGGTGCCACGAATGCCGTCTTGGCGGCCTCGAGCGTCGTCGCGGCCGCGGTTGGCGACGAACCGGCCGCTTCGCCTGGCGCGGTTCCGGGGTGCGCGGCCGGTGCGCGCGGCAGATAGGCGTCGAGATTCAGCCTGTCGACGGCCAGACCGACCCCCAGACCGGGGCGTTCGCGCAGCGCCACCACGATCCCGCCGGATATCCGGCTGAGGTCGACCGTCACGTCGATATCGCCAAGGGTCAACTGCTGCGGCGTCGCCGCAAGGCGCAACGACAGGCTGGCCCGGCGCAGGCGTTCGGCCGGGACCGCGCTCACATCCAGCCCCAGCCATTCGAGGATCGCCCGCAGATTGTCGGAGGCCGCTTCCAGGTGGCCGTCGAAACGCCATCCCCCTGGATCGGTCGCGGCGTCCGGCACCACCGATCCGACCAGCGAGATATCGGACCCGCCGGGCAGCAGCGCCGCGGCCCGAGTCACCTCCATGCGGCCGTCGGTCAGGGCCAGGGCGATCTTGGCCTGACGCACCACTTGGCCGCGGTAGACCATGGCGTCGACCGACACCTCGAGCGTTCCCGTCACCGCCGTCAACCAGTCTGGGGCGAGGCGATCCCCGGCCTGATCGGAGGCCCCGCCCGTGTCCCCGCCCGTGTCCGGACCCGTACCCGGCGCATCGGTGCGCGCGGCGGGAGGCGTACCGGCACCGCTTCCATCCGGGGGAGCGGCCAGCCACGAATCGAGATCCAGACGCGAGGCCGACAGAACCAGGCGCACATCGGGCGGCGTACCGGCGGCCACGCGGGCGGTACCGGTGAAGCGCGTCGCACCGAGTTCGATCATCAGGTCCGAAAGATCGAGCCCGGCCGCAGCGGCATCGAGCTGCGCCTCGAGGGCGAAGGGCCGTGCCAGCGACAGCGGCCCCGACACGCCGGGGGCGCCGGTGACTGCGGCAAGAAGCCCGGCAAGGTTCTCCCCTGCGACCTTGAGCCGTCCGCGCACGCCAACATCGGCGTCCGCGCCCGTCACGGCTCCGGCGAAGTGGAGCGAAGCGGCACGTTCCGACAGGCGCAGAGCGACCGTCACCGGAACCGGTCCGGATGCATCCAGCCGCCCCAGATCGACCTCGAACGCGACCTTCAAGTCCCGGACCTCGGCCGTTCCCGCCGCCGCAAACGGCCCGCGCAGCGATGCGGCGGAAAATTCGGCGTCGAGCCCGGTGATCCGTTCCTCGATCCTGGCCCGGACATCGCGGTAGACGAGCGTGCCATCGACCACGCGCAGACTGTCGAGGCGAATGCCAGCCGGGATGGCAGCCGCCTCCGGCCGATCCGCCGGAGGCATGCCGGTCGGCACCGCCGGCGCAACCGCGACCGCACCGGCGCCCGGGGCACCCGCGCCCCGTTCCCAGTTGCGCCGGCCGTCGGCCAGCACCTCGAAGCGCAGCGTCGGCCTGATCAGTTCGATCCGTTCGACCTGAACCTCGCCACGCAAAAGCGGCCACAGCGCCACGCGCACCTTGAGCGCGTCCAGCTCCGCCATCGCCGATGCATCGGCGCCTTCGACGTTGGCCACCACCAGCCGGGTCGCCGAAAACGTCGGCGCCGGCAGCAAGGTCAGATTGACGTCGCCTTCGATCCGCACGTCGTGTCCGGTGAGCGCACGCACCTGCGCCTCGATGCGCCCTTTCTGTGCCGTCCAGTCGATGAATCCGGGCGCCACCAGCGCCGCCCCGATCAGCACGACGATGAGGACAAGAAGGCCCAGAGCGACCTTTTTCACGATTGCTTCCCTGAACAGCCGGGATCCCAAAGGAGGAAAGATGCGCCCCGGGCCGACGTGCGGTCGGAACGTCGAACCTTTGCACAACTGGCCATTGCACGGCGCATCGATTGCGCTAAGCTAATGAAACTGTCTGTTTCGAGCAAATGGTACGCGTCAAACGCATGCGGACGGGATACTTCCATACCAGGTATCCGCAACCGGGATAGTGACAACATGGGCGAGATCGTCGATCTCGAAAAATACCGCCAGGAACGGCGACAGCGGGAAGCCCGGCGCAACCGCCGCCGCAGCCAGGGCGTGCGCACCCAGGCCGAACAGCCGGCAAGTGCGGCCAAACCGCACGGGACTACCGGCAGCCGCGGGGCGTCCCGCGGCGAAGGCGAGTCTTTGCCGCCACGCAAGGACGACCCGGCCCGCGAATAGGCCGGCGCCGCCCGCGCCCCGACGCGGACGGGACCGGGTGCGGGGGCGTCTGCCTGCCATGTCATTCGCATTCAATCCAATTCAGTCTGTTCCGCACGCCCCCTGCCTTCCTTTGCCCCCTTGACCGGGCGAAAAGAGGCAGAACGGAGGTGGGCAAGCGGGCTTGCGCTTTGTCAGCGACCGCCGAGGCGGCTATAAGCCTTCCTGAGCAACGAGCCCCGCGGCCGGTCCTATCGGTTTCCATCGGTCGCGAGGCCCGGGGGCGTCTCTCATGAGCCTCCCCGTGAGCGACTGTGACAAGCGAGCCCGCCCATGTTCTACGAGACCGCACGCAACGACCACGGCCTGCCGCACGATCCGTTCAAGAGCTGCATCGTGCCGCGACCGATCGGCTGGATCACCACGCTGAGCCGCAGCGGCGTCGTCAATCTGGCGCCGTATTCCTTTTTCAACGGTGTCGCCTCCGACCCGCCGATGGTCATGTTCGCCTGTCTCGGCCCCGAGGCCCGTCCGAGCAAGGATACGCTAATCAACTGCGAACAGACCGGCGAGTTCGTCTGCAACATGGCGACATGGGACCTGCGCGAGGCGATGAACCGGACCAGCGCCGCGGTTCCGCACGGCACCGACGAGATGGCCCTGGCGGGGTTGGAAAGCGCGCCCTCGCGCCTGGTCGGACCACCCCGGGTCAAGGACGCGCCGATCCATCTGGAATGCACCGTGCACCAGATCGTCGATCTGCCGTGTACCGATCCGGGTGGGCGCAACGCCGTCGTCATCGGCCGCGTGGTCGGGGTGCATATCCGCGACGACGTGCTCAGCGACGGGCGCATCGACATGGCCAAGGTACGCCCGATCGCCCGCCTCGGATACATGGATTACACCAGCGTCGACCACGTGTTCACGATGCTGCGTCCCGAGGTCGAGCCGGCGTCTTCCTGAACCCCGCCCCGCTCCCGCGCCGCCCCCCCTCAGGCGGGCAGGATCTTGCCCGGGTTCATGATGTTGTCGGGGTCGAGCGCATTCTTGATCTGGCGCATCACGGCCACGGCCTCGCCGTGCTCGGCGTGGAGGAATTTCATCTTGCCGGTGCCGACGCCGTGCTCGCCGGTGCAGGTGCCCCCCATAGCGATGGCCCGCATCACCATGCGCTCGTTCACCGCCTCGGCCCGCGCCATCTCCTCGGCGTCGTTCGGATCGACGATGAACGAGAGGTGAAAATTGCCGTCGCCGACGTGTCCGACAATCGGTGCCAGAAGCCCCGATTCGGCAATATCGCACTTGGTTTCCAAGATGCATTCGCTGAGACGCGAAATCGGCACGCAGACGTCGGTCGGCCAGCCCTTGGCGCCGGGGCGCAAGGCCAGCGCCGCGTAGTAGGCATCGTGGCGCGCCTGCCATAGCCTGGCCCGGTCCTCGGGCCGTCGCGCCCAGCGGAATTCGCCGCCACCGTTTTCGGCGGCCAGCGCACCGACCATCTCGACCTGCTCGGCGACGCCGCGCTCGGTGCCGTGGAACTCGAAAAACAGCGTCGGCTGCACCGGATAATCGAGCTTGGCGTAGCGGTTGACGGCATCCATCTGAACCTCGTCGAGAAGCTCGATCCGGGCCACGGGGATCCCCGACTGGATGGTCAGGATGACGGTGTCGACCGCGCCCTTGAGCGTCTCGAACGGGCACAC
>RFLL01000226.1 GCA_003693905.1 Alphaproteobacteria bacterium | reverse complement strand
GTCGTAATAGACGCGCATGGTGCTGCTCCTCCTGCAAATGTTCGCTTCGATCGTTGTTCGCTTCGTCCGTTCGCCGCAGCGGGGGCGGCGGCGCGCGATCGGCGCCGGCCCGGCGCTCAGGCGGTCAGACCCTGCGGCCCGCGAGCGATGGCGACGACGCCGGTGCGGCTGACGTCGACAAGACCCAGAGGGCGCATCAGTTCGATGAAGACGTCGAGCTTCTCGCTCTTGCCGGTCATCTCGAATACGAAGTGTTCGTGCCCGGAATCGACCACCCGGGCGCGAAAGATGTCGGCAATGCGCAGCGATTCCACGCGCTTGTTGCCACGCCCGGCAACCTTGACCAGGGCCAGTTCGCGCTCGACGCTGGGGCCTTCGCGGGTCAGGTCGCTGACGCTGTGCACCGGTACCAGGCGGCCGAGCTGGGCCTTGATCTGTTCCAGAATCTGCGCCGTGCCCGACGTGATGATGGTGATGCGCGACAGATGGCGGGTCGGATCCACTTCCGAGACGGTCAGGCTCTCGATGTTGTAGCCGCGGCCCGAAAACAGGCCGATGACACGGGCGAGCACGCCGGGTTCGTTGTCCACCAGGATGGCGATGGTACGACGTTCGATGGTCTGTTCCTTGGGCGCCATGGGCCGCGATCCGACTTTTCGTTCCGTTCAGTGATCAACAGGTCAATGCCGCACCGCCGCGCAACCAACGACGGAACGGGGGTGCGGCGGCACGCGCCGGGCTAGACGAGGACCATGCCGTCCTCGGAGATCGGCTTGGCCGCCTTGTCCGCGGGGCCGAGCAGCATCTCATAATGTGCCGCGCCCGACGGAATCATCGGGAAGCAGTTTTCCGTCTGCTCGACCTGGCAGTCGAATACCACCGGACGCGGCGTGTTGATCATCTCGCTGATGAGGTCGTCCAACTCGTGCGGTCTGGTCGCGCGCAACCCCACGGCCCCGAACGCCTCGGCCAGTTTGACGAAATCGGGCAGAGAGGCGGTATAGCTTTGCGAATAGCGCCCGTCGTGCAGCAGCTCCTGCCACTGGCGCACCATGCCCATCCACTGATTGTTGATGATGAACAGCTTCACCGGCAGATTGTACTGGGCGATGGTCGACAGCTCCTGAATGTTCATCAGGACCGAGGCCTCGCCGGCGATGTCGATGACCAGCGCCTCGGGATGGGCCACCTGCACCCCGGCCGCCGCCGGCAGGCCATAGCCCATCGTGCCCAGCCCGCCCGAAGTCATCCACCGGCGCGGCTTTTCGAACTTGTAGAACTGCGCCGCCCACATCTGATGCTGACCGACTTCGGTGGTGATGTAGACGTCGCGTTTGCGGGTCAGTTCGTACAGACGCTCGATCGCGTACTGCGGCTTGATGACCGAGTCCGAGTTTTCATAGCGCAAACACTCGCGCGCGCGCCATTGCTCGATCTGTTTCCACCACGCCTTGAGCGCCTTCTGATCGAGCGTCTTGCCGCTGGCCGTCCAGGCCTTGATCAGAGCGTCCAGAGTGCGCGCCGCATCGCCGATGATGGGCAGATCGACGATCACGTTCTTGTTGATCGAACTCGGGTCGATGTCGATGTGAATCTTGGTCGAGCGCGGTGAAAACTCGTCGAGCCGTCCGGTCACCCGATCATCGAAGCGCGCGCCCACGTTGATCATCAGATCGCAGTGGTACATCGCGAGGTTGGCTTCGTAGGTGCCGTGCATGCCCAGCATGCCCAGAAACAGCGGGTCGGAAGCCGGGAAACTGCCCAGTCCCATCAAGGTGTTGGTACACGGCACGCCAAGAGTGCGCACAAGGCGGGTGAGCAGCCTGCTGGCCCGGTCGCCGGCGTTGATGACGCCGCCGCCGGCATAGATGATCGGGCGTTTGGCCTTGGCAATCATCTCCACCGCCTGCGCGATCACGTCCGGGTCCGGACGCACCTGCGGGCGATAGCTGGCGTGCCTGATTTCGCCCGGGCCGATGTAGGTCGTGCCCCTGGCCTGAAGCACATCCTTGGGCAAGTCGACGACGACCGGGCCGGGGCGACCGCTGCGCGCGACGTAGAACGCCTCGTGCAGAATCCGCGGCAGATCGTCGAGCGTTTTGACCAGATAGTTGTGCTTGGTGCACGGCCGGGTGATGCCGGTGGTATCGGCCTCCTGAAAGGCGTCGTTGCCGATCAGATGGGTCGGCACCTGACCGGTCAGGCACACCACGGGGATCGAATCCATCAGGGCGTCGGTCAGGCCGGTGACCGCATTGGTCGCGCCGGGCCCGGAGGTCACCAGCACGACCCCGACCTTGCCGGTGGAACGGGCATAGCCTTCGGCGGCGTGAACCGCCGCCTGTTCGTGGCGAACCAGGATATGGCGCAGCTCGTTCTGCTGATGCAGGGCGTCGTAGATCGGCAGAACCGCACCGCCGGGATAGCCGAAGATGACCTCGACCCCCTGGTCCACCAGAGCACGCAGGACCATTTCGGAGCCGGTCATCTTTTTTGTCGTCATCGTTCCTGTTCCTTGCTGTATCGCGCCCCTGCCGCCGAGACGCTCCAAGGGTGCTGCCCGGGAGTGCTGCGTGCGGGGTGCGGGCACGACGATCACTCTTCCGTTGCGCATGCGCCCCTGACGTGCGCGCCAGAACATATATCACCGCGCCGCCGGCCCTTGATTTTGCCGGTGCGAAGG
>RFLL01000225.1 GCA_003693905.1 Alphaproteobacteria bacterium | reverse complement strand
CCCGCCTGCGCCGCCTTCTCGACGAGGCGGAGGCCCCGCCTCCGCGCTGAAATCGCGGGCGGGGGATAGACGCCATCCGCCGGAATCCGTGCCGAAAACGTCGTTTCGGGTCCGCGTGAGGGGAGCCGGTCCCCCTTGCCTGGCTGCGGGGATGTCCCTAACGTAGGGCCAAGAACGAAGAATGCGGGGAGGCCAGAAGGCAGATGGCGGACGCCGTCCCGGCCGCCGCGCCGGTGCAACCGCCGGCGCTGGTGTGCGAGGACATGCACAAGAGCTTCGGGTCGCTCGAAGTTCTGAAGGGCGTGTCACTGACCGCCCACGAGGGCGACGTGATCGCCATGCTGGGCTCCAGCGGGTCCGGCAAAAGCACGTTCCTGCGTTGCATCAACCTGCTGGAAATTCCCGATTCAGGACGCGTTAGCGTGCGCGGCGAGCTGATCCGGATGACCAGGACGCGTTCCGGGCGCGCCGTTCCCGCCGACCCGCGCCAGGTCGACCGCATCCGCGCCCGCCTCGGCATGGTGTTCCAGCAGTTCAACCTGTGGTCGCACATGACGGTTCTGCAGAACGTTTGCGAAGCGCCGATCCATGTCCTCAAGGTGCCCAAAGCCGAGGCCATCGAACGTGCCAAGGCGGTGCTGAGCAAGGTCGGCCTCGACGACAAGCTGGACTACTATCCCTCGCATCTGTCGGGCGGGCAGCAGCAGCGCGCGGCGATCGCCCGCGCCCTGGCGATGGAACCCGACGTCATGCTGTTCGACGAGCCAACGTCGGCGCTCGATCCCGAGCTGGTGGGCGAAGTTCTGCGCGTCATCCGCCAACTGGCCGAGGAAGGGCGGACCATGATCGTGGTCACCCATGAACTGGGCTTTGCGCGCGAGGTTTCCTCCCATGTCGTCTTTCTGCACGAAGGCCGCATCGAAGAGGAAGGCCCGCCGCAGGAGGTGTTCAGCACGCAAAAATCGGAAAGGTTTCGTCAGTTTCTGGCCAGCAACCTGTAACCGGGGCTGGCCGAAAGAGACACCGGGGAGAGGGTGTCGAAACGTTGTGCAGCAAAATCGTCAATCACAGGGAGCGACTGTCATGAGGAAATTTTTTACCGCCCTGGCCGCGGTTGCGGTGATCGGGCTGATAGCCGGAGCGGCATCGGCCGAAATCAAGAAAGTGCGCATCGGCACCGAAGGCGCCTACCCGCCATTCAATTATATAGATGAGAACGGCAAGCTGCGCGGTTTCGATGTCGAGATCGCTCAGGCCCTGTGCGATGCTATGAAGGCCGAATGCGAATTCGTGGTTCAGGACTGGGACGGCATCATTCCGGGGCTGCTGGCCAAGAAGTACGACGCCATCATTGCGTCGATGTCGATCACCGAAGAACGCAAGAAGAAGGTCGACTTCACGGACAAGTACTACAATACCCCGGCCAAGTTCGTGCAACGCAAGGGTGCCGGCCACAAGATCATCCTCGAAGACGGCGTCGACACCGTGGCCGACGTGTCCAAGGTTCATCTCAACAAGGAAGGCCTGAAAGGCAAGACGATTGCGGTGCAGCGGGCCACGATCCATGAAAATTTCCTGCGCGATACCCTGGGTGACGTGGTCACGATCCGGGCTTATGCGACTCAGGATGAAGCCAACATGGACCTCGTTTCGGGGCGCGTCGATCTCGTGCTGGCCGATTCGGTGGCACTCGACGACGGCTTCTTGAAAACCGAAGCGGGTAAGGACTTCGAATTCGTCGGTCCCGGCTTCACCGATCGCAAATGGTTCGGCGACGGTGCCGGCATCGCGGTGCGCAAGGACGATACGGAGCTGCGTGAGGCGCTCAACAAGGCGCTGAAGCAGATCCTGGCCGACGGCACCTACAAGAAAATCAACGACAAGTATTTCGATTTCGACGTCTACGGCGGCTAGGCCGGTCCTGGTTGCGGTTGCAAGGGCAGGGGCGCCGCCGTCGGGGACATGAACTCGTCGGCGGCGCCTCATGCCGTTCGCTGCGGCAGGGGCGGGTGACGGTTGTGGACGGGGTTGTGCAGGACGGGATGTAGCCGGCGGCATGTTCGATCTCAAAGGCTATGGCTGGATGTTGTGGGACGGGGTGCAGGTCACCCTGGCCGTCGGCGTGTGTTCGCTGGCCGTGGCGCTTGTTCTCGGCCTGTTCGGGGCCTGGGGCAAGCTGTCGTCGTCGCGTCTGGCGCGCGCCGCGGCCGAAGTCTACACCACGGTCGTGCGCGGTGTGCCCGAACTGATCTTGATTCTCATCGTCTATTACGGCGTGCCGACCCTGATCCAGGACACCGCAGCGTCGTTCGGTTATGACATCTTCGTCGATCTCAATCCGTTTCTAGCCGGGTTTTTGACCCTGGGGTTCGTGTACGGCGCCTTTGCGACCGAAGTTTTCCGCGGCGCCTATCTGGCCGTTCCCAAGGGACAGATCGAAGCCGCCTACGCCTGCGGCATGAGCCGCGCGTTGATGACCCGGCGCATTCTGCTGCCGCAGATGTGGCGTTTCGCGCTGCCCGGCCTCGGCAACGTGTGGATGGTCCTGATCAAGGCGACGGCGTTGATTTCGGTCATTCAACTGCCCGAGCTGATGCGCAACGCCGACATCGCGGCGCGGGCGGTACGCCTGCCGTTCACCTTTTTCTTCGCCGCATCGCTGATTTATCTGGGCATCACGGCCGTCTCGATGATGTTGCAGCACCGCGCCGAAGCCTGGGCCAACCGCGGCGTGCGACGGGATTAGAAATGAAGGCGCAACCGGAAAGACGGGTAGGGCCTGAGCGATGGATCTGAGCATCGTCTGGGAAAGCCTGCCGCGCCTCTTTCAAGGTAGCCTGCTGACGGTGGAGATCACCGCACTCAGCGTGGTCATCGGTTTGGCGCTGGCGATTCCCCTGGCCATGATGCGGCTGGCCAGGAACCCGTTCGTGTGGATGCCGGTCTATGCGTACATTTTCTACTTCCGCGGCACGCCCTTCATCGTTCAGCTTTTCCTCATCTACTACGGCAGCGGTCAGTTCCGCGATGCATTGGATGCAGCCGGCTTGTGGCCCTTCTTCCGCGAGGCCTATTTCTGTGCCGTGCTGGCGTTGACGCTGAATACGGCGGCCTATACGGCGGAAATTCTGCGCGGTGCCATTCAGGCGGTTCCGCACGGAGAAATCGAAGCGGCGCGCGCTTGCGGCATGTCGCGTGCGCTTCTCTATCGCCGCATCATTCTGCCCAAGGCGTTCCGTCTCGCCCTGCCGGCCTATTCCAACGAGGTCGTGTTCCTGCTTCAGACGACCTCGATCGTCAGCATCATCGCGCTCATGGATCTGACCGGGGTGGCGCGGGTGATCATCGCGCGCAGCTTCGAACCCTATAAGCTGTTCCTCACCGCGGCGGTGTTCTATTTGGTGATGACCTACGCCATCCTGTTCGCATTCCGGAAAGTCGAGCACTGGCTCTCCGGCCACCTGCGCGAACGCCCGAGCGCCGAAAAGGAAGCCGCCGCCGCGGCCGAAGCCGTCGCGTTGCGCTGATGCGCTGAAGGCGCGACCGGTTTTTCTTCTTTCTTTCCCTTTTTCTGGCGTGTCAGGCCTGCTGACGGCGCCGGGCGGCAGTGGCACGGCGGTCGACGTCGGCTCCCTCGGGAATCGCCAGGCCAGCGGCGCGCAGGGCACGCAGCACGATGGCCCGCTGGGTCGTTCCCTCCCCGGCGGCCAGCATCCGGATCTGGCGGATCACGCTGCGCGGCAGGGTG
>RFLL01000224.1 GCA_003693905.1 Alphaproteobacteria bacterium | reverse complement strand
GGCTGCACCTTGTCGAGGATTTCCTTCGGACTCGGATGCGCCGCGTTTCGCGGCTGAGCGACCCGGCCTTTGAGGCGCTGACGCAGGTTACGGCTCAGGTAGCCGGCAAAGCGGCTTGTCTGCCAGTCTTCGCCCATGAGCACCAGGCGACTGACGCCGAGACGCACAACCGCCTTTTCCAGCAGGTGGGCAAGACGCACGTAAAACTTGTGCATCCAGGCGTGAACCTTCGCGCTCTTGCGTTCGCGCGGGGAAAGGCGGGCGAATTTCCCGCCTCCATGCTCCCGCAGGGCCGACAATCCTTCTTTCAGCTTTTCTTCGAGAGCTCCGAGCTCGCTCCACTCCGCCGCCGTAATCTCGGCGAAGACGGCGGTATCCTCCTCAATCTCGCCCAGGAAGATTTCATGGAACCGCCATTTCCCGACTTCGAGATGCACAACGCCCGCACGTTCGTATTCGTCGACGGCAAACAGCAGCGGCGTAAGATAGGGCTCACCCCAGCGCGCTTCCACCCGGCCTTGTGCCAGATCGACCACCGGAAGCTCGACCTGCAGGTCGAGTCGTTCAACCGATACGTTGCCGTGCTCGTCTTCGGCCGCGAACAGGGCCAGCGTTCGGGCGTTGGGGCGCAATTCCTCCAGAAGATAGAGCACCTCGTCGTAGAGTGTGCGCCTGTGCTTCCTGCGCACGTGCAGATCGGGCATGTCCCTGAGCGCGTTCTTGACCCGTTTCAGCCACGCCTTGCCCGCGTTCTCGGTTTTTGCGGGGTTGATGTCGGCATAGACCGACAGGATCGGGGCACGATGGCGCCCGAACGTTTCACGCAGACCTTCGACATCTTGCGGTCGTATCACCATCCTTTGCCTTCCCCTCCGATCAGGTAGCAAGCCATCATGTCCGAATATCGGCACCGGCAGAAGCGGAAGAAGAATGCAGGGCCTTTTCGCGCCGCCTGACAAGCCACGCGATAGAGATCATCCGCCAGCCGTTCATGATCATCTCGATGGCGACGAAAAGAGCGATGCCCCAGACCCCGGTCGTGCCGGACAACTCAGAGCAGCTCGCTCAGTTGTCGTTTGATTTCGTCAAACCAGCCGGTACCGCTTTTGCCGCCCGACGATTTGGCTTCGATTTCGTCGATCTGGTTGTAGATGGGATCGAAGGCTTCCTTCTTTCCGTATCCCAGCACCTCGGCGAGCCTGATCTGTTCACGCGCGGCAGCAAGGTCGGCAGCCAGTTTTTCATTGTCCTCGTCGCTGCGGTTTTCCTTGGCGGCCAGAGTCTCGGCATCCTTGAGCAGAAGCCGGGCCCGCAGCACGGGCAGGGCGACGATGTCTTCCGTCACGACCAGAGTGCCGAGGACCGATTCCAGCGTCGCCTTGGCTTCGTCGATCTTGCCCTGGTCGATCAACGGGGCGACCGTCTTGATCGTATCCGGATAGGTGGCCATGGGGATGTTGAGCGTGCGGAAGATGATCTCGCTGGCCAGCGTGGCGACAAGGCGTCGCGCCGATTGCACTTCGCCCTCGTCAAGGAGACGCCGGGCTTCTTCGATGGCCTTTTTCACCGTCTCGACATCGACGCGCACATCATAGGTCACGACCTTGACGTCGACGGGAACCAGAGCCAGATCCGGGTCGAGTGCGAGGATCAGCTCCAGCTTGCCGGTGACTTTTTCCAATGCCGCAAGCGCTTCATCGTTCCTGCCTTCGTCGAGGGCCTTCAGAGCTTTGCGGGTTTCCTCGACGGCGCGCAGCGCATCATCCAGAATCTTTTTCCGCTTCTCGAGAGCCTTCTCGTGGATCTTTGCGTTCACGTCCGGCTGAACCGATTGAACGGCGGGCGAGCGGGCGTCCGATCGATTCGCCGTCACCTCGTCTTCGGCCCCATGTGCCTGAGGCCATGCCGCTACGGCGATCAGAAAACCAAGGCCCGCCTGGACCGTTTTGAATGACCTTGCCTTCATTGCGTACTCCCTTTTCCGATGACGCGAGAAGGCTTGATCTGGGAATCACGCGACCCCCTTTCAACCGCGTGAGCAGCCCCCTATATCGATTTTTCAGATAGCGGCCGACAGCGGCCGCGATGAACGGCGTGCACAACGGCGTTGTCAGCCACAGCGGTGTTGATGACCCGCTGCGGCAAGGGTTGTGTATGCCTGAAATGAACGGAGGAAAGAACCGGGTGGCCGGGGTGAGGAACCGGTCTCGGGGCGGCTCCGGTCTCGAAGCGCCCCGTTGCCGGCGCCACCCCGACAGGTCGAGGTTCGTTCCCGACAGGTGCCGGTCCTGAAGAACCGTTCTTCAGCGGGAGCGTTCTTCTGACGGGCTCGCAACAGGCCCGGGTCTTCTAATAGGCCCAGGCGCCGGCGCAGGCAGAAGAAGCGTTGCTGGTCGTCGATGGCGACGGGGCCGTCTTCGCGGTACCGGCCGCATCGCCCCGGTGCGTTCGCAGGCGCGGGATCGGCACCCGCGCATCGGCCGCCGGCTGATAGACGTGGCTTATGCGCTCCAGCGC
>RFLL01000223.1 GCA_003693905.1 Alphaproteobacteria bacterium | reverse complement strand
CCGGATTGTGATTGTGACGGTATCGGGGCCGGCGAAGGCGCATCCCCTCGCAATTGACGGTCTCGCGCGTTCTGCGGCTCAGACGTAGAACAGGAACAGGTAGACGCCCAGCAGCATGGCGACCCACAGCACCGTGCTGCCGGTCGACCAGGTGCGGGCCATGATCCCGTCCGGCCCGTAATGGCGGTAGACGTGGATCAGAAACCGTTCCAGCCGCCGCTGCGCGCGCGCCACGGCCCCCTGACGCACGGTGCGGCAAAACTCCGTGATGCGCGCAATCAGCGCCGGGGCCGCCTTACGATAAATCCAGTCGGTGTTGAGGTTGGTGGAGGGGATTTCCTCCGGATAGAGCCCGCTGCGCACCAGCAGCGCAAAGGCCAGCATGGCGAACAGAAGAAGCTGGAGCTGGGTCAGGACGTGGCCGCCGGTGTAGGGCTGATAGTCGACTTCGTAAGGCAGCAGCGCATAAAGCGGCGCCGGATAGATGCCGATCGCGATGCTGAAGAAGGCGGCGATGCCCATGGCCACCAGCATGTTGGTCGGGGCTTCCCGGCAGCGCAGGCCGCGGTCATGGGCGAAAAAGGCGAAATAGGGGATCTTGATCCCCGAATGTTCGAGCACCCCGGCCGAGGCGAAGACCAGGACCAGCCAGGAAATGAGGTATCCGTTCTCGGCCACCGCCGACAGCGTCAGGGATTTGGTGACGAAACCGCTGAACAGCGGAAACGCCGAGATCGAGGCGGCGCCGATGATGCAGAAAATCGTCGTCAGCGGCATCGAGCGATAGAGCCCGCCCAGCTCCGACGCCTTGATGGTTCCGGTGCGGTGTAGAACCGCGCCCATGCTCATGAACAGCAGCGACTTGTAGATGATGTGAACGAACGCATGCGCCACCGCACCGTTGAGCGCCAGCGGTGTGCCGACGCCGATACCCGCCACCATGAAGCCGAGCTGGTTGTTGAGGCTGAACGAAAGCACCCGGCGCAGGTCGTTTTCGATCACCGCGAAGAACACCGGGAACGCGGTCATGATGGCGCCGATGTAGATCAGGCTTTCAGTGCCGGCATAGCCGCGAGCCAGAGCATAGACCGCCAGCTTGGTCGTGAAGGCCGACAGGACTACGGTGCCGGTGACGGTGGCCTCGGGATAGGCGTCCTGGAGCCAGTTGTGAAGCAGCGGAAACGCGCACTTGATGGCGAAGGCAAAGAAGATCAGCGTCGTCGCGGTATCGACGAGGCCGAGATCATTGAACGCGATCGTGCCGTTGCGGGCGGCATAGAGGATGGTACCGGCCAGCAGCAGAACGCCCGATCCGACCTGAATGATCAGGTAGCGCAGGCCGGCGTGGTAGGCGCGGCGCGTGCGCCGGGCCCAGATCAGGAACACGGAAGAAACGGCCGTGATCTCCCAGAACACGAACAGGGTGATGAGATCGCCGGCAAAGACGGCGCCGATCGCGGCCCCGGCATACACCAGGGCGGCGATATCCTGCATGGTGTCGCGTTCGTGCAGGGCATAGATCGTGTTGTAGAAACTGGCGATAAGGAAGATCGCGCCGAAAATCGTGCTCAACCGATCGACACGCAGCGTCGTCAGGGTGAAATCGAACAGGCCGATCTGCCCGTGCAGCCCCGGATCCAGCGCATAAAGCTGAAACCCGGCCAGCAGCGGCAGCGCCAGAAGATAGATCTTTCGCGCCCGTCCCGGGATCAGAGGGACGAACAGAGCGCCGAGGATCAGGATCAGACCGGGCGAAAGGTCAGCGATCATAATAGTCCTCGTCGCGCATGATGACCCGGCGCAGCGCCTTGCCGGCAAACACGATGCCGACGAACGAGACGAAGCCGTAGAGGCCGTAGCTGACCGGAACGTTCTCGATCGCGAAGATGCCGTGGCGCTCGACGATGAAGTCGGCAACGGCAAGCACGACGCAAATCCCGACCAGCCCCCGGAACAGGGCCCTCAGCGTCGCCGGCCGGTACAGCCAGGGAGGGGCGGAACGGGCAGAGGGGGGATCGAAGCGCTCGGCCATGGGTCTTTTCCTTCGCTTCGTTCAGGGTTGGACGATCGGCCGCAGCAGGTCGTAGATGGCATCGGCATAGAAGAACAGCACGATGCATCCGGCGGCGCTGAGGCACAGCGGAATCAGGCAGAACAGCGGCGCCTCGCGGATGCCGCCGGAATCCGGTGCCGCAGGGGCGGCCGCGGCGCCGAGCGCGGCCGGGCGCGGCGCCGGCAGAAAGAAGGCACGCGCGGCAACCGGCACCAGATAGGCAATGTTGAGCAGCGAGCTGATCATCAGGACGACGACCATGACCAGCCGGTCGGCTTCGACCGCGCCCAGCATCAGGTACCATTTGCTCCAGGTGCCGCCCATCGGCGGCAGCCCGATGATGCTGAGCGCGCCGATCAGAAACGCCGCGAAGGTCAGCGGCATGACCCGGCCAAGTCCGGCCATTTCGCTGATTTCGGTCTTGTGGGCGGCGGTATAGATGGCGCCAGCGCAGAAAAACAGCGTGATCTTGCCCATGGCATGCATGGCGATGTGCATGCCGGCGCCGAGCACCGCGGCCGGGGTCGCCAGCGCCGCACCGAGGACGACATAGGCAAGCTGGCTGACCGTCGAATAGGCCAGCCGCGCTTTCAGGTTGTCCTTGGTCATCGCCACCAGCGAGGCGATCAGCAACGTGGCCGCGGCGATCGCCGCCAGCCAGTCGCCGGCCCCGGTTTCGCGGATGAGGTCGAAGCCGAAGATGTAGACGACCACCTTGACCACGGTGAACACGCCGGCCTTGACCACCGCGACGGCATGGAGCAGGGCGCTGACCGGCGTCGGTGCGACCATCGCCGCCGGCAGCCACCGGTGCAGCGGCATCAATGCCGCCTTGCCGATGCCATAGGCATAGAGAAGCAGCAGAACACCCGCGACCGGTCCCGATACGCGGCCGCTCAGGATCCCGCCGGCGGTGAAATCGAGCGTTCCGGCGACCGCCCACGTCCACACGATGGCCAGAAGCTGCAATCCGATCGACGTCGACAGCAGAATGCCGAGATAGAGGCGCCCGGCGCGCTTGGCCTCTTCGTTGCCCTTGTGCGTAACCAGCGGATAGGTCGACAGGGTCAGGGCCTCATAGAACACGAACAGGGTCATCATGTTGCCGGCGAAGGCGACGCCCATCGTGCTGGCCAGCGCAATCGCGAAACAGACGTAGAAACGGGTCTGGTGGGCTTCCGCGTTGCTGCGCATGTAGCCGATCGAGTAGAGCGAGTTGATGATCCACAGGCCGGAGGCGATCAGCGCGAACAGCATGCCCAGCGGCTCGACCACGAAGCGCATCGGCAGACCGGGCAGCATCTCGATCAGGGTGACGTCGGGGCGCCCGCCGGCAACGACATCAGGTACCAGCGCCGCGACGCAGGCGAACAGCAGGACCGCCGCGGTGAGTGTCACCGCCTCGCGCACGTTGGGCCAGCGCCCGGTGAGCGCGATCCCGACCGCGGCCAGGCCCGGGATCAGAAGCGACAGCCAGATCAGGGTCTGTGCGCTCATCCCGCCCCTCCGGTCAGGATCCGGGCCGCGATCTCGGCCACGCCGAGGCTGAGCGAGGTGTCGATGCCGAAGTAGACGCTGGCACCGATCAGAATCCACGTCGGGATCAGCATCGACAGCGGCGCTTCACGGCGTCTGGCCCCGTCGGGCGGTGGACGCAGATAGGCCACCTCGACCACGCGCCAGATGTAGGCCACCGCCAGCAGCGATCCGAACAGGACGACGAGCGCCAGCCCCCAGGCACCCTGCTCGAGGGTCGCCTGAACCAGGATCCACTTGCTGATGAAGCCGTTGGTCAACGGCACCCCGATCAGGCTGAGACCGCCGATGACGAAGGCGAACGCGCTGAGCGGCATGGTCCGCCCCAAGCCGGCCAGGGCCTCCAGCCGCACCGATCCCACACGCAGGGCGATGCACCCCAGAGCCAGGAACAGCCCCCCCTTCATGAGCGCGTGGTTGAACAGATGGACCAGCCCGGCGCTTATCCCGGTCGCAGTCCCAAGGCCGATTCCCAACATCATGTATCCGATCTGGGCGACGCTGGAATAGGCCAGCATGCGCTTCACGTTGTTCTGAAAGATGGCGACCGTGGAACACACCACGATCGCGATCACCGCAAACGGCACGATCAGATTATGCAGCGCCAGTTGTTCGAACGAGTAGGCGGGGCCGAACACGGTGAACAGGAAGCGCACCAGGATGTAGACCGAGACCTTGGTCGCCGTCGCGGCCAGGAACGCCGTCACCGCGGAAGGTGCGTAGGCGTAGGCGTTGGGCAGCCAGCCGTGCAGGGGGAACAGCGCGATCTTCAGGGTCGCACCGACGGCCAGGAACGCCAATGCGGCCAGCACGGTGCGGCTGTGCGCGACAGCCGGGATGCGCGCCGCGAGATCGGCCATGTTCAGGGTTCCGGTGGCCATGTACAGCAGGCCGATACCGATGACGATGAAGGTCGCCCCGATGGTTCCCATGACCAGGTACTGGAAGGCCGCGGTCAGGGCCCGGCGATTGCGTCCCAGGCCGATCAGCACGTACGACGACAGCGACGAGATCTCCAGAAACACGAACAGGTTGAAGGCATCGCCGGTAATCGCGACGCCGAGGAGACCGGTCAGACAGAGCAGAAAGGCGGTGTAGAAGGCGGCGTGCTGATGCGCCGGCAGCTCGTCGGCGATGCTGCGTCGGGCATAGGGCAGGACGACGGCGCCGATCGCCGCGACGATCAGCAGAACATAGGCGTTCAGGGCATCGACCCGGTATTCGATCCCCCACGGTGGCGCCCAGTTGCCGAGCGCATAGGAGACCGGCCCGTCACGCAGCACGGTGGCGAGCAGACCGCCGGCGATTCCCAGCGCCGCCCAGCTTACCGCCAGAGCCAGCAGCCAAGCCGCACGACCGCGTCCCAGCGCAAGGCACGCCGGTGCGGCGACCAGCGGCACGACGATCTGCAGAATGGGCAGATGCGCGGCAATCACCCGTCGGCGTCCTTCATGGTGTTCTGGGCGTGGATTTCGTCTTCCTCGATCGTGCCGTAGGCGGCGCGAATGCGCACGATCAGGGCCAGGCCAAGCGCGGTGGTGGCGATGCCGACAACGATTGCAGTCAGGATCAGGACATGGGGCAACGGGTTGGAGTACCTCTCGACCCCTTCGGCGATGATCGGCGCGGTGCCGCCATCAACCTTGCCCATGCTGATGTAAAGGATGAAGACCGAGGTCTGGAAAATGTTCAGCCCGACGATCTTCTTGATCAGGTTGCCGCGCGCGATGACGATGTAGAAACCCGTCATCATCAGCACGATGACGATCCAGTAGTTGTAAAGGCCGGGGATGTCCATCGCCTATCTCCGGGCCTGATCGACGAAAGCGAAGAAGATCGTCACCATGGTTGCGGCCACGGTGATGCCCACACCCAGCTCGACCAGAAAGATGCCCAGTTCCTGACCGTGCACCGGATCGTGGGCGAGAACGTCGTAGTTGAGGAAGTTGGCTCCTTTGAACAGCCCGACGTAACCGACGCCGACGTAAAGCAGAAGGCCGAGGACCATCAGCAGGCGCACAAGCGCGGTGGGGGCGACCCTGCGGGCCACCTCGATGCCTTCGATCAGAGCATAAAGAATGAATCCGGCTCCGAAGATGACCCCGGCCTGAAAGCCGCCACCGGGCCCGAAATCGCCGTGAAACTGCACGTAAAGCGCGAACAGCAGAATGAACGGTATCAGCAGTTTGGAAACAACGCGCAAAACGAGATGTCGGCGAACCATCGGAGCATTTCCCTCAGCTAGTCTCGGCTCGGTCGTTACGGTTCAAGTCTCGCAGTTCAGTCGTCGCGCCGGCGTCCGGCCAGGGCCAGCAACAGCATCACCCCGACGCCGGCAGTGAAGATGACCGTCAATTCGCCCATCGTGTCATAGCCGCGGTAGCTGGCCAGAACGAACGTGACGACGTTGGGAATGCCGGTGCGCACCGGCCCTTCTTCGATATAGCGCGGCACCACGTGGTGATGGATGGGCGCTGCCGGGTCGCCGAACGACGGCATGTCGAACGTGGCGTAGATCAACAATGCGCCCGTCGCGATCACGATCACCAGCGGCACGATCTGCAGGTCGCTTTTCACGAACTTCTCGCGCGTCGTGGTCAGGGCCAGCGTACCCAGCATCAGGACCGTCGCGATGCCGCCACCGACCGCGGCCTCGGTGAAGGCGACGTCGACCGCATCCATGGTCACGAACAACCCGGCCGAGATCAGGCTGTAGATGCCGCTCAGCATGACCACCGCGAACAGGTTGCGCATGTGCAGGATGCCTAGGGCCATGATGGCCAGGAAGGACAGCAGCGCGATGTCGACGACGGCTATGATGGCTCGCTCTCCTTCTCCGGCGGTGAGGACGGGGCCGTTCCCGTGCCGTGCGCCCCGCCGCGGCCGAGGATCGGCTTCAGGCCGCCGTGATAGGCCGCGTTGGCCAGGGCGTAGGTCGAGGTCGGGCTGGTGAACAGCAGGAAGATCAGGATCAGAGCCAGTTTAACGGTCGTCTGGCTGAATCCGCCCTGGAGCATCAGGCCGGTCACGATCAGCCCCGCGCCCATGGTGTCGGTGATGCCGGCAGCGTGCATGCGCGCGTAGACGTCGGGAAAGCGCAACAGACCGATCGTCCCGACGATGGT
>RFLL01000222.1 GCA_003693905.1 Alphaproteobacteria bacterium | reverse complement strand
CGGGTGAGCCGAGCAGCCGTCCGGCGTCCGGCTTGAAATAGAATTGCTCGTTGACGTCGACGACGACCGGCCACCGGGCCAGCCCGGGGATATCCTGCGGCGGGTCGAAGACGAAGGCTGTGCGCCGCTTCGGCACCAGTCCGACCGGGCGGACGCCGGCCAGACCGGCGATCTCGTCGGCCCAGGCGCCGGCGGCGTTGACGACGACCGGCGCCGCGAACACGCCGGCCGTGGTCTCTGCGCGCCAGTCTTCGCCGATGCGCGCCAGACCCCTGACCTCGGCCCGGGCGACGATGCGTCCGCCACGCGCCCGCAGCCCGCGCAGAAAGCCCTGGTGAATGGCGTGGACATCCATGTCCATTGCCGCCGGTTCGGCTGCCGCGGCGGCGACATAGCCGGGGTCGAGGATGGGAACCAGGGCGCGGGCCGCGGCCGCATCGAGGGGGTGCACGGGGGCGGCCGTGGCTTCGGCGTCGCCAAGAAGGGTATCGAGCGAGTCGCGCTGATCGGTGCGGGCGATGAACAAGAAGCCGCGCGGGCTCAATAGCGGTCCCTCGGCAAAGCCGGCCGGCGGCGCTTCGAAGAACGCCCGCCCGGCCGAGGTGATGGCGCGGACCACCCGGTTGCCGTAGCTTTCGCTGTAGACCGCGGCCGAGCGGCCGGTGCTGTGATACCCCGGCTGGTCTTCGCGTTCGAGGACGATCACCCGGCCGTGCGCTGCCAGCTCATAGCCGGCCGAGGCCCCGGCGATCCCGGCGCCGATGATAAGAAAGTCACACTTTTCCATGGCCGAGCGACCTTCTTCCAACGGTCAATTCAGTACCTTGGGGGATTGCGACCTTCGGTATAGCCCAATGTTCGGGACCGCGCCATGGCACACGCACCCGTTTACCCGCCCGGGTCATCCCGGGCGGGCGGTCTGGGCAGACGGGATTCGCGCAGATGGGGTGAAAGCTGGTTCAGGCGCGCAGGCGTTCGTTATCCGGATCGAAGGGCGATTCCGGGATGATCGTCGCCGGCTTGTGGGTGCCCAGGATGTCGATTTCCAGCTCGGTGCCCGGCGCGGTCAGTTCGGGACGGACGAAACCGAGCGCGAGGCTCTTGCCGACCCGCCAGCCGAAACCGCCGGCGGTGGCGCGGCCGACCAGCTCGCCGTCCTTGAACAGCGGTTCGTTGCCGATGGCGTCGGCATCGCTCACGTCATGCACCTCCAGGGTGACGAACTGGTTCTTGAAGCCGCGCTGCTGCCACGCCACCAGGCTGTCACGGCCGATGAAGTCGCCCTTGTTGGGATGGACGAACCGGTGCAGGCCGGATTCGAAGGCGGCATATTCGATCGACAGCTCGGTGCCGACCAGACGATAGGATTTTTCGATCCGCAGCGAATCCATCGCCCGGATGCCGAACGGCTTCAGCTCCAGGTCCTTGCCGGCGTCCATCAGGACGTCGAAGATGTGGTTCTGCATCTCCAGCGGGTGGTGGATTTCCCAGCCCAGCTCGCCGACGAAGTTGACCCGCACCACCCGGCACGGGGCCCAGCCGATGTCGATGAACTGGCCGCTCAGCCACGGAAACGCGGCGTTGGAAAAATCGGCGTCGCTGACCCGCTGCATCAAGGTGCGCGCCTGCGGTCCGGCAATCACCAGCACGCCGTACTGGGTGGTGACGTTGTCGAGCCGCACCGAGCCGTCGGTGGGCGCCTGCTTGCACAGGTAATCCCAGTCAAAGCGCTGCATGGCCCCGGCCGAAACCAGATAGAAGCGATCCGGCCCGTCGCGCATGATGGTGAATTCCGAGCGCACGCCACCGGTGCGGTTGAGGGCGTGGCACAGGCTGATGCGCCCGACCTTTCTGGGCAGGCGGTTGGCGACCAGGCGGTCGAGAAACACCTCGGCCCCAGGACCGGAGACGAGGAACTTGGAGAACGCGGTCATGTCGAGCATCCCGACCGCTTCGTGGACGTGGCGGCATTCGTTGCCGACATGCTCGAAGTAGTTGGAGCGGCGGAAGCTCCACACGTCCTTCGCTTCGACCCCGGGCGGGGCGAACCAGTTGGGTCGTTCCCAGCCGAATTTCTGGCCGAACACGGCGCCCAGCGCCTTCATCCGGTCATAGCACGGCGCGGTGCGCAGCGGCCGGCAGGCCGGGCGTTCCTCGTCGTGGTAGTGGATGGTGAAGACGTTTTCGTAGGCTTCCTCGTTCTTGCGCCGCAGATAGGCCTTGGAGGCATAGTCGCCGAAGCGGCGCGGATCGACGCCCAGCATGTCGATCGACGGCTGGCCTTCGACCATCCATTCGGCAAGCTGCCAGCCGGCGCCGCCGGCCGCGGTGACGCCGAAGCTGTGGCCTTCGTTGATCCAGAAGTTGCGTAGTCCCCAGGCCGGACCGATCAGGGGGCTGCCGTCCGGGGTGTAGGCGATGGGGCCGTTGATGACCTCCTTGACGCCGACCTCGCCGAAGATCGGCACCCGGTTGATCGCCGCCTCGATGTGCGGCTCCAGACGCTCCAGGTCGGGCGGAAACAGATCCTTCTCGAAGGTGGACGGCACGCCGTCGACGAAGCACGCCGGCGCGCCTTTTTCGTAGGGACCGAGGATCAGGCCTTGGCGTTCCTCGCGCATGTAGTAGGAGGCATCCGATTCGCGCAGGATCGGCATTTCGCGCAGGCCCTTCTGCTTGCGCTCGACCAGCAGCGGATGCGGCTCGGTGATGATGTACTGGTGCTCGACCGGGATCGAAGGGATGTCGATCCCGACCATGCGGCCGGTCTGGCGGGCATAGTTGCCGGTGGCGCTGACCACGTGCTCGCACACGATGTCGCCCTTGGTCGTCCTGACCCGCCATTCACCGCTGCCGGTTCGTTCGATCGCGGTCACCGGCGTGTGCTGATAGATGGTGGCGCCCATGTTGCGGGCCCCGCGTGCCAGGGCCATCGTCAGGTCGGCCGGCTGGATGTAGCCGTCGTCGGGGTGCAGGATCGCGCCGACCAGCCCTTCGGTGTTGCAGAAGGGGACCAGTTCGCCGACCTCCCTGGGGGTCAGGAACTCGACATGGACGCCGATGGTGCGTGCCGTTCCGGCGTAGTGGCGGTATTCGTCCATGCGCTCCTGATTGGTCGCCAGGCGCAGGTTGCCGACCCGGGCGAAACCGACCGGCTGGCCGGTCTCCTCTTCCAGGGTCTGGTAGAGGGCGACCGAATACTTGTGAATCTGCCCGACGCTGTAGCTCATGTTGAACAGCGGCAGGAGACCGGCGGCATGCCAGGTCGATCCGGCGGTCAGCTCGGTGCGTTCGACCAGGACGACGTCCTGCCAGCCTTTCTTGGCAAGATGGTAGAGGGTGCTGACGCCGACGACGCCGCCGCCAATCACCACAACGCGCGCATGTGTCTTCATCGCCCGTCTCCCTGAAGCCGTTTTTTCATGGCGCCGCCTCCGGACCTGCATTCGGCCTTGCGCGCCCGTGTCCATCGGCGCGAACCTTGGCCGATAGGATAGCGGCCTGCCGGGCAGATAGCGACATACGGGTGCGCAATACCGACATCGGCCGTGCTCCCCCCCGGGCGGCCCCGCAGGCGCCGTTTTTCCGGGGTTCCTTGTCGCCGGCGCGAAAGAGCTACGCGGAGCCTGCCCCCAATACTGGCCGGCACGCGCACGATACCGAGGCAGGTGGTCCAGGGAGAGCGACATGAACGAGCGGACGGGCGGCAGCGGTCGAGACGGCCGGGGACGGGGCGCACGCGGCGGCGCCGAGGCGCGCCGCGCCGCGCGCGGTAGAGCACGCAAGATCCAGTCACTGCGCCATATCACCCGCCGGATCCCGATCTACGAGGCGCTGAGCGAGGAAGGGCTGGCGCTAATCGAGCACAACGCCGAGACGGTTCTCGAAGAAATCGGGATCGAGTTTCGCGACGACGAGGAAGCACTGGCGATGTGGCGCGAGGTTGGCGCCGATGTCGACGGGGTGCGGGTGCGTTTTCCCCGCGGCCTGTGCCGGTCGCTGATCGCTTCGGCCCCGGCGGAATTTACGCAGCACGCCCGCAATCCCGAACGCAGCGTGCGCATCGGCGGTGGCAACACCGTGTTCGCTCCGGTCTACGGGCCGCCGTTCGTACGCGATCTCGATCAGGGGCGCCGTTATGCGACGCTTGAGGATTTCTGCAATTTCGTAAAGCTGGCCTATATGGCGCCTTCGATCCACCATTCCGGTGGAACGGTGTGCGAGCCGGTCGATGTGCCGGTCAACAAGCGCCACCTCGACATGGTCTACAGCCATATCCGCTATTCCGACAAACCCTTCATGGGCTCGGTCACGGCGCCCGAGCGGGCAGAGGACACCGTGGCCATGGCGCGTCTTGTGTTCGGTGACCGCTTCGTCGACGACAACACGGTGCTGATCAGTCTGATCAATGCCAATTCGCCGATGACCTTCGACGACACCATGCTGGGGGCGCTCAAGGTCTATGCACGGGCCAACCAGGCGGTCATCGTCACCCCCTTCATCATGTCGGGGGCGATGGCCCCGGTGTCGGTGGTCGGTACCCTGACCCAGGCCCTGGCCGAGGCGATGGCGGGCCTTGCGTTCGTGCAGCTCGTGCGGCCCGGCGCGCCGATGGTCTTCGGCCTGTTTTCCAGTGCCCTGTCGATGCAATCGGGGGCGCCGACCTTCGGCACGCCGGAGCCGACGCTGGTCCTGATTGCGGCCGCGGCGCTGGCCCGGCGGCTCGGCCTGCCGTTCCGCTCCGGCGGGTCGCTGTGCGCGGCCAAGATTCCCGATGCCCAGGCCGCCTATGAAAGCGCCCAGACCCTGATCCCGACCGTGCTCGCCGGGGTCAATTTCGTCCTCCACGGTGCCGGCTGGCTCGAAGGCGGGCTGGTCTCGTCCTATGAGAAGTTCGTGATGGATGCCGATCAGCTCGGCATGATGCAGGTTCTGGCCGACGGCTACGATCTGAGCGAGAACGGCCAGGCGATGGATGCCATCCGCGAGGTCGGGCCGGGCAACCACTTCCTCGGCTGCGCCCACACCCAGGCCAATTTCGAGACCGCGTTCTATCGCTCGACCATTGCCGACAACAACAGCTTCGAACAATGGGAGGCCGAAGGCGCCCGCGATGTGGCCCAGCGCGCAAACGCTCTCTACAAAGCCATGCTGCGCGACTACGAGGCGCCGCCGCTTGATCCGGGGATCGACGAGGCGTTGCAGGACTTCATTCGTCGGCGCAAGGAGGCGATGCCCGACGCTTTCAGTTGAGCCTTCGACTGATGGGCTCCCGACGCGTCAGCCGGGCCGGCGCGCCACGTACAGCCGCACCATGTCCAGCACATACGATTCCTCGCGCACGAAGCTCAGTCCCGCGGGCGCGAAATAGCGCTTCGTGTGGCGGTCGAAGGCACCGTGGAAGACCAGTTTCTCCCACGGCTGATAGGCCTTCATCAGGGATCGGACCAGCGGTCGGCGCGACAGGGCATAGTCGAGAATCCGGACCTCGCCGCCAGGGCGCACGATGCGGGCGAATTCGGCCAGGGCCGGCCGTTGCAGCTCTTCGTCGAGGGTACACAGGACGAACGTCGAAATCACGGCATCGAAGGAGCCGTCGGGGAAGCCCAGGTTGCAGATGTCCATGGCGGCCAGGGCGACCGGACGCCGGGTGCGGGCCGCAAACCGCTGTGCCCGGGACAGCATCCCGGGGCTGAGATCGGTGCCGACCATCCATGCCTCTGAGGGATAAAACGGAACGTTGCACCCGGTTCCGATTCCGGCGTCGAGGATCCGCCCGCCGAGCCCGGCGAACAGGCGGGGGCGCAACCGCCGCTTGTACAGCCACTCGCTGAAGTCGATCGAATCATACAGCGGGGCCAGAAAATCGTACCGCCGCAGCCGCTTCATCGCGGCCACCCGAAATTGCAAGCGCCCCGGCGGCGCACCACCCTGGATTGTCGAGCCATGAGCCCCCCGTCGCAACGACGCCGTTGGCCGGCGCACGTGCCTCAGAATGCCTACTTGGCACGGGCGTTCAAGGGGGTTTGTGGGAGGTGCTCACCGGGGCCGGGGGCAGGTGCCGGGAAATCCGGCCTTCAGGCCGCAAGATCGCCGCGGTCGCTGGAGACCTCGTAGACCCGCTTGCCGGTGGTGTCATCGAGACCGAGCAGGCTGACCTCGTACCCCCACAGGCGGCGGATATGCTTCAGAACTTCGTTGCGCGCCTTTTCCGTCAGGGGGATGCCGTTGCGCACGGTATGTTGCAGACGCAGTTGCCGGTCGCCGCGCAGATCGACGTCGACGACCTGAATGTTGGGTTCGATCGTGCCGATGTCGTACGACTGCGCAACGGCGGTACGTACCTTTTCGTAGCCGCGCTCGTCGTGAATGGCCAGCACCGTATAGTGGCTTTCCCTGGCATCGTCGCCAAGTACGAACAGGCGCATCTTGCGGATCAGATGCGGGCTCAGGAACTGGCGGATGAACGATTCGTCGCGGTGATTGGCCCATGCCTCGCGCAGCGTTGTGCGCCAGTCGCCGTTGCCCGCGATGTCGGGGAAGCAGATCCGGTCTTCATCGCTCGGATCGGTGCAGATGCGCACGATGTCCTGCATCATGGCAAAACCCAACGCATAAGGATTGAGACCGCCATAGCGCGGGTCGTCGAATCCGGGCTGGAATACGACATTGGAATGATTGTGCAGAATTTCGAGCATGGCCCCTTCGGTCAGGCGGCCGCGGTCGAAAAGCTCGTTCATGATGTAGTAGTGAACAAAGGTGGCGCAGCCTTCGTTCATCACCTTGGTCTGCTTCTGGGGATAGAAATATTGCGCGATGTTGCGCACGATGCGCAGGATCTCGCGTTGCCAGGGTTCCAGAACGGGGCTGTTCTTTTCCAGGAAATAGAGCAGGTTTTCTTCCGGCAGGCGAAGCTGCTTCTTGCGCTTGGCGACCTCGTGTTCGATGATCTCCTCGTCGGCCGGCGTGCGCGGAGGCGGCAGCGTGCGCCACAGGTCGTTGAACGTGCGCTCCTCGTACTCGAGACGCTCTCGCGCCCGGGTGCGCTCCTTGTCCGCACTTTCACGCGGCGGCCGGCGATAGCGGAACACGCCGTGATCCATCAGCGCGTGAGCCGCATCGAGAATTTCCTCGACCGCACCAAGGCCGTGGCGCTCTTCGCATTTGGCGATATAACCCTTGGCAAATTCGAGATAGTCGAGAATTGCCCCGGCATCGGTCCACTGCTGGAACAGATA
Organism: Alphaproteobacteria bacterium; assembly: GCA_003693905.1. Classification (GTDB taxonomy): domain Bacteria; phylum Pseudomonadota; class Alphaproteobacteria; order Kiloniellales; family J153; genus J153. The sequence goes on along the minus strand of RFLL01000222.1, from coordinate 6,316 downwards.
GTTGTTCTTGAAGAAATGATTGTGGCCGAAGGCGGCGTGCGCGGTCACCAGGGCCTGCATGGCCATGGTGTTTTCTTCCATGTGATAGCTGATGCACGGGTTTGAGTTGATGACCAGCTCGTAGGCAAGGCCGCGCGCACCCTTGCGGTAGAGCTGCTCTTCGCGCACGAAATGCTTGCCGAACGACCAGTGGCGGTACATCAGCGGCATGCCGATGGAGGAATAGGCATCGAGCATCTGCTCGGACGAGATGACCTCGATCTGATTGGGGTAGACGTCGAGGCCAAGATCGTCGATAGCGATTTCCTCGATCGCTTCGTACGTGCGCGACAGGATATCGAAGGTCCATTCCGATCCTTCGAAAAGAAGTCCGCTTCCGGCGTCATGCCATGCCATGTCGTTTCACCCCGCTATGCGCCGACGGGTGCCCGCTGGGCGCCGGTCGCCTTCGGCTGCTTGGCGAAAAGTTCCCGGAATACGGGGTAGATGTCGCTCGGCCGTGCGATCCGCTTCATCTGGAAGTTGGGCCAGTGACGCCCCGCTTCTTCATAAGAGCGCCACAACGCGGTGCCGTTGTCGGTGCCGCTGAAGATGTCGGCCTCGCGTTCGTCGAGGATCTCGACATAGGCGTAATACTGGCACAGCGGCATGATCTCTTCGGAGAGCACGCGCATGCACTTTTCCGAATCGCCGGAGAAATTGTCACCGTCCGAGGCCTGCGCCGCGTATATGTTCCACTCGCGGGTAGGATATCGTTTACGCACGACGCGAAGCATTTCTTCAAGCGCGGTGCTGACTACCGTGCCGCCGGTTTCGCGGCTGTAGAAGAACGTCTCCTCGTCGACCTCCTGCGCCTCGTGGGTGTGGCGGATGAAGACGATGTCGATACGTTCATAGCGGCGCTTGAGAAACAGGTGGAGAAGGACGAAGAACCGCTTCGCAAGATCCTTTTCGCGTTCGCCCATGGAGCCGGAGACGTCCATCAGGCAGAACATGACGGCGTTGGCGTTGGGCAGGGGCTGCGGCTCGAACCGGTTGTAGCGGATGTCGACCGGATCGAGATAGGGAACAAGCTTGCGCCGGCGTTCCAGCCGCGCCAGTTCTTCTTCCAGGATGGCGATCTCCTGCCGGGCCGCCGCCGTCGGCTCGCCGGCCGACAAGTCCATGATGCGGCTGATCAGAGCGTCGATTTCCGACTGCTTGGGGCGGCGCAGGGCGATTCGGCGGCCATAGCTGTTGCGCATGGTGCGCAGGACGTTGATCGCCGTCGGCATTCCCGAGGAGGTGTAGCCGGCGCGTCGCGGCTTGAAGGAGCGGATTTCCTTCAGGCTGGTCTTGACCAGATCGGGAAGTTCGAGGTCCTCGAAGAAGATGTCGAGAAATTCTTCCCGCGACAGGGTGAAGGCGAAGGCGTCCTCACCTTCTCCGCTGTCGGTGGCCTGCGGACCGCCGCCGCCGCCTTCTCCCTGCTGCGGTTTGCGGATGCGGTCGCCGGCGCTGAACTCCTTGTTGCCGGTGAAGGTCCGCTCGCGGCGGCCGCCGGTGGGGGCATGGACGAAGCGCGGCTCGCCGATGCCCTTGGTCGGAACCGATACCACCTGCCGGCCGTCGATATCGGTGATCTTGCGGTCCTTGAGAGACTGGTTGATGACCTCCTTGATCTGGGCGCGAGCCCGGCGCAGGAAGCGCTGGCGATTGCTGAGGCTCTTGTCCTTCGGGTTCAGTCGCCGGTCAATGAAATTGGGCATACCGCGTCCATGTGTCTCGACCGGTCATCCGGCCTTGTTGACCCGCATGTACCATTCGACCAGGCGGCGCACCTGACGTTCGGTGTAGCCGCGCCCTTTCATGCGCTGCACGAACTCGGTGTGCTGCCTGTCGGTCTGGCTGTCCTTCTTGGTGCCGAAGCTGATCACCGGAAGCAGGTCTTCGACCTGGCTGAACATGCGTTTTTCGATGACTTCGCGCAGCTTTTCGTAGCTCGTCCAGGACGGGTTCCTGCCACCGTTCCTGGCCCGTGCGCGCAGCGCGAACTTGACGACCTCGTTACGGAAGTCCTTGGGGTTGGCGATGCCGGCCGGCTTTTCGATCTTCGACAGCTCGGCGTCCAGAATCTGACGGTCGAAGACCTGACCGGTGTCGGGATCCTTGTAGTCCTGATCCTCGATCCAGGCATCGGCATAGGCGATGTAGCGGTCGAACAGATTCTGGCCGTACTCGGTGTACGATTCGAGATAGGCCTTCTGAATCTCGTGACCGATGAATTCGGCATACCGGGGTGCCAGCTCCGATTTGATGAAGTCGAGATAGCCGGATTCGATTTCCGCCGGGAACTGCTCGCGTTTGATGGCCTGTTCCAGAACATACATCAGGTGCACTGGGTCGGCGGCGATCTCCTCGGTATCGTAGTTGAAGGTCTCGGACAGAACCTTGAACGCGAAGCGGGTGCTGATGCCGCTCATGCCCTCGTCGACGCCGGCGGCATCACGGTATTCCTGAACCGAGCGCGCCTTGGGATCGACGTCCTTCAGGTTTTCGCCGTCGTAGACCCGCATCTTGGAATAGAGCGACGAATTTTCATGCTCACGCAGGCGCGTGGAGACGCAGAAACGGCTGAGCACGTCGAGCACCTCCGGCGCGCACGCCGCCTTGTGCAGCTCGCTTTCGCGCAGCAGCTTTTCATAGATCTTCTTTTCTTCCGTGACCCGCAGGCAGTACGGCACCTTGACCACGGAGATCCGGTCGAGGAAGGCTTCGTTGTTCTTGTTGTTCTTGAACTGCTGCCACTCCGCCTCGTTGGAATGGGCGAGGATGATGCCCTGATACGGGAACGCGCCGAAGTTCTCGGTTCCCTGGTAGTTGCCCTCCTGAGTGGCCGTCAGCAGCGGGTGCAGTACCTTGATCGGGGCTTTGAACATTTCGACGAATTCGAGCAGCCCCTGTGTCGTGCGGTTGAGCCCGCCGCAGTAGCTGTAGGCGTCGGGATCGGCCTGACTGAAGTGTTCCAGCTTGCGGATGTCGACCTTGCCGACCAGGGCCGAGATGTCCTGATTGTTTTCGTCGCCGGGTTCGGTCTTGGCAACGGCGATCTGGCGCAGTTTTGACGGCATCATCTTGACGACCCGGAATTTCGAGATGTCGCCGCCGAATTCGTCCAGGCGCTTGGTCGCCCATGGCGAGATGAGGCCGGTCAGGCGGCGCCGGGCGATGCCGTACTTGTCCTCCAGCAGATCACCCATGCGCTGCGGGTGGAACAGGCCGAGCGGACTTTCAAGAACCGGGCTGATCTCGTCGCCGGCCTTGAGCACGTAGATCGGCCGCTCTTCCATCAGTTCCTTGAGACGTTCGGCCAGCGAGGATTTACCGCCGCCGACGGGGCCGAGCAGATAGAGAATCTGTTTGCGCTCTTCCAGCCCCTGTGCCGCGTAACGAAAATATCCGACCACCCGCTCGATCGTATCTTCCATGCCGTAGAAATCGCTGAAGGCGGGATAGATCTTGATCGTACGGTTGAGGAATATGCGCCCCAGGCGCTCGTCCTTGCTGGTATCGACCAGATCCGGCTCCCCGATCGCCGATATCATGCGCTCGGCGGCACTGGCATACATGGACGGATCTTCGCGGCAACCGAGGAGATATTCTTGAAGCGTCATCTCCTCATGTTTCTCGCGGCTGTAGATCTCCGAAAAAATATCGAAGACATCGGGGCTGTGCACGTTCATCGGTAACCCTCACCAGAACTGTAAAAGCCGCCCATCCACCTCCAAGGGTGCGCTCCTATGGTTAAGAACTTGTTTCCGGCTGCAGAGAAATCCGCGATTTCGCCGGTTTGTGATCCACCATGGCGCGCGTTGCCAAAGCATCCGCTGCGGGTGTCGAGTGGCTGAAGACCGCTTGGTCATACCTTCAGATATTGGTTTCGACTTGGGCAAGATTGTGACCAAGGTCACATATCAACCGCTTGTGAGCGGTTTTTTGGCCGGCAGAGCAGTTTCCCGCCATCCGTCCGGCTGCGTCGGCGGCGGTCGAGACACGCTCTCGAACAGCCGCGCATGGCCCCGTCGATATGGAATCCCTACGGCGATTCGCGGGTGCCGTCGATAGAAAGAGTGGCTCTCGTTGGGCGGCGGCGGAGTTGTGCCCGCCGAGATCCGGGGGCGACCGGAAGAAAAGGGTTTGCGGGCAAGGAGATAGAATCCGGGTGCGGGGGCGGCGCTGTCGAAAAAAAAACTGGCCGGCGGCGCGAGAATCTAGCGGCTGGGGCCGATTGCCACGCCGTATTCGCGCCCGGCGTCCGCCAGCCACCGCCACAGGTATTCGGCGAAGCTGCGCAGCACGTAGACGTCGAAGGTCGCCGCCCCGGGCGCGGCACCGTTTGTGCCATTCTCCGCAACGAGATGCAGGACGACGTCGGCCTTGGACACATGGCTCTGGGCGCACTGGCCGGCCCCGAACACGCTGGCGTGAAGGTCGAGCGGACAACCCTTTTGCAGCACCGCGCGGGCCCGCGGACCGGCGATCCGGATGCAGGCCCGGCTTTCGCTGATGTCGGTGACGGCGCCCGGGCGGCCGCCAAGCGCTTCGCGCAGACGCGCGGCCAGGCGTGGGCCAGCCTCGGGCGCGGGATCGGCGGCGGTGATCCACCATTCGTCGGGGCCGAGCCACAGCGCGCTCACCGCACCGTCGGCGGCCGTGGCGGTGGTGTTGGCCGTGGTCGGCAGACGCATGGTGAGGGCGCTTTCGATGGCATCGAGAAACGCCGCGTCCCGGGGACGGCCACGCAGATTGACGAGGGCGAAGAAACGCCGTTCGCAGAGACTGACAGCGGCGCTCCCGGGGTCGGAGACGGCGCGCGCATCGAGGCCGAGATGGGCCAGCGGGCTCTGGCGCAGATAGGGCTCAACCATTGAGGCGCGTTCCTTCCGGATCGTAGAAGACGGGCTCGGTGACGGTGCAGGTGATGGTCCGTCCGGCGGCCAGCGGGGCATGAAGCGTCTCGCCCTTGCGTGCGCGCCCTCCCTTGACCAGCGCCAGGGCGATCGACCGGCCGACGTTGGGGCTGTAATAGCTCGACGTGACGTGTCCGACCATCGGCAGCGGCGGCTTTCCGGGCGCGCGCTCGACCAGTTGCGCACCTTCCGGCAGCACCTCGTCGGGATTGCTGGTCAGCAGGCCGACGAGCTGCTTGCGGTCGGGTTTCAGCAGATCGGGCCGGCGCAGGCCGCGACGGCCGATGAAGTCCTTCTTCTTTTTCGACAGGATCCACTCCATGCCGAGGTCGAGCGGCGTCACCGAGCCGTCGGTTTCCTGGCCGACGATGATGAAGCCCTTCTCGGCGCGCAGGACGTGCATTGCCTCGGTGCCGTAGGGGGTGATGGCGTACTTGGCGCCGGCGGTCATCACCGCCTGCCACAGCGCCAAGCCGGCGCTGGCCGGGACGTTGATCTCATAGCTCATTTCGCCGGTGAACGAGACCCGGAACACGCGCGCCGGGATTCCGGCGACCGTGCCGTGGGTCAGCGCCATGTGGGGCAGCGCCTCGGGCGACAGGTCGATATCGTCGCTGAGTTCGGCGAGAAGATCGCGGGCATGAGGGCCGGCCAGAGACACGGTCGCGTACTGTTCGGTCACGCTGGTCAGATGGACCTCCAGCTCCGGCCACTCGGTTTGCAGGTATTCCTCCAGATGCGCCAGCACCATGGCCGCGTTGCCGGTGGTCGTGGTCATGAGGAAGTGGTGCTCGCCGAGACGTGCCGTCACGCCGTCGTCGATCACCATGCCGGCCTCGTTGAGCATCAGACCGTAGCGGCAGCGCCCGACCGCCAGTTTGGACCAGGCGTTGGTATAGACCCGGTTGAGCAGTTCGACCGCATCCTTGCCCTGGATGTCGATCTTGCCCAGGGTCGTTGCGTCCATGACGCCGAGCGAGCGGCGCACCGCCGCCACCTCGCGGTTGACCGCCTCGTGCATGGTCTCGCCGTCGCGCGGATAATACCAGGGCCGGCGCCACTGGCCGACGTTCTCGAACACGGCGCCGTTGTGGGCGTGCCAGACGTCGATCGGGGTCTTGCGCACCGGGTCGAGCAGGTCGTCGACGTCGCGCCCGGCAAAGACGCCGAAGGTGACGGCCGTATAGGGTGGGCGGAACGTGGTCACCCCGACCTCGGGCAGCGGCCGGCCCAGGGCCTCGGCGACGATGCCGATGGCGTTGACGTTGCCGGTCTTGCCCTGGTCGGTGCCCATGCCGGTGGTGGTGTAACGTTTGACGTGCTCGATCGACCGGTAACCCTCGCGGATGGCCAGCTTCAGATCGGCG
>RFLL01000221.1 GCA_003693905.1 Alphaproteobacteria bacterium | reverse complement strand
GTGCTGATCCTCGCCCTTGGCGCGGCGATCTATGCCGGCTACGTCTATCCGCACGAACCGGATACGCTCGGGCGCTATGCGGTCGCGATTCTGCTGAGCGCCCTGCTGGCTAGCATCCTGTTCCACGATCTCGGCGTCTATGACGGCGACTTCATCTTCCGCCGCACCTTGCGTGCCAACCGGGTCATCGCCGCGTGGGCGGTGACCGGTGCGGTGCTGCTGGCGGTAGCCTTCGCGCTCAAGATCTCCGACCAGTATTCGCGCGTCTGGGCGCTTGGCTGGTTCGCCGCCGGCACCGCCGGACTCGCTCTGGGGCGGATCGCGCTCGGTGGCTGGATCCTGCGCCAGGGCGCGCGCGGGCGCTTCGCCAACCGCACCGCCATCATCGGCACCGGCCCCCAGGCGATGCGGCTGGCCGAGCACCTACGGACCTGCGATGCCATGCGCACCCGCCTTCTCGGGTTCATCCATGTGCCGGAGGGCGATCCGGCGACACCGTGCCCGACCGTGCGGGATCAGGGCGCCGATCTGGGTACTCTTGACGATCTGGAACGACTGATCCGCGCCGAACGGGTCGATCAGGTTTTGATCGCCCTGCCCTGGCACCAGGCCGAGCTCATAGAGAGTGTCGTCGCGCGCCTCGCCACGACCCCGGTGATGGTGCGCCTGGCCCCCGACTTGGTCGGTTTCACCTACCGCGGCAAGGCATTCGCGGAAATGGCCGGTCTGCCCGTTCTGCACCTGTTCGAGCGGCCGATCTCGGAGTGGGCCTATTACCTCAAGACGTTCGAGGATCGCACTCTGGCGATCCTCGGCCTGGCGCTGTTCGGTCTGCCGATGCTGCTGATCGCGCTCGCCGTTCGTCTGGACTCGCCGGGGCCGGTTCTGTTCCGCCAGCAGCGCCAGGGCTTCAACAACACCACCATCGAAGTGTGGAAATTCCGCACCATGTACGAGGACGCCTGCGACCCGCAGGCCCGGCGCCTGACCACCCGTGACGACCCGCGGGTGACCCGGGTCGGGCGCTTTCTGCGCCGCACCAGCCTCGACGAACTGCCGCAACTCTTCAACGTCCTGCGCGGCGAGATGTCGATTGTGGGTCCACGCCCCCATGCCCCGGCAGCGACCGCCGGCGGCCGGGTCTATGCCGAGGTCGTCGAACGCTATGCCGCGCGCCACCGGGTCAAACCGGGCATCACCGGCTGGGCGCAGGTCAACGGCTGGCGGGGTGAGACCGACACCGAGGAAAAACTGCGCAAGCGGGTCGAGCACGACCTCTATTACATCGACCACTGGTCGATCTGGTTCGACCTGTGGATCATCGTGCGCACGCTCGCGGTGCCGTTTTCGCACCGCAACGCGTACTGAACGCAATCCGGGCAACGCCGGCAGCGATGCACACCGCGAATGCCGAAGCGATGTCTGCTATAACGGAACCGGACCACTGTCCCGCGAAGCGGTGCCCGGATGGGCGCTGATCCCGGCGGCGAACGACAACCCGAACCAGGATCCACCATGCCCAACACCCGCCAGCCCCCCCTTGTCCGTCCGGTGATCCTGTCCGGTGGCGTCGGCAGCCGCCTGTGGCCGCTGTCGCGTGCGCTTTATCCGAAGCAGCTTCTGCCGCTCGTCGGCGAACGCACCATGCTTCAGGAAACCCTGAACCGGGTCGCCGACCCGGCCCTGTTCGCGCCGCCCATGGTGATCTGCAACGAGGAGCACCGCTTCATCATCGCCGAGCAGATGCGCCAGAACGGCACCCCGGCGGGAACCATCGTGCTCGAACCGGAAGGACGCAACACCGCCCCGGCGGCGGCGATCGGTGCATTGCTTGCACTGCGCGACGACGACGACGCATTGATTCTGATTCTGCCTTCCGACCACGTTATCGGCGACGTCACCGGATTCCACGCCGCCGTGACCACGGCGAAGGCCGCGGCGCAGGACGGGGCTCTGGTCACTTTCGGCATGGAGCCCGACCAGCCGGAGACCGGTTACGGCTACATCCGCCGCGGCGACCCGCTGCCCGGGATCGACGGCTGCTACCGGGTTGCGCGGTTCATCGAGAAACCGCAGGCCGAGGCGGCCCGCGCCATGCTGGCCGAAGGCGGCTGGCTGTGGAACAGCGGCATGTTCCTGTTCGGCGCCAGAGCCTATCTGGAGGAACTGGAGCGGCTGCAACCCGGCATGGCGCAGCAATGTCGCCAAGCGGTCGCGCACGGCACGGTGGATCTCGATTTCTTTCGTCTCGATGCCGCCGCGTTCAAGCAGATGCCGTCGAATTCGATCGACTATGCGGTCATGGAGCGCACGACGCACGCCGCCGTCGTGCCTGCCGACATTCAATGGAACGACATCGGTTCATGGTCGGCCCTGTGGCAGATCGGAGCCAAGAACGCCGACGGCAACGTGACCATCGGCGACATCATCACCGAGGCCACGCGCGACAGCTATATCCGCTCCGAAGGCCCGCTGGTCGCCGCGATCGGCGTGCGCGACCTCCTTGTCGTCGCCACCGAAGACGCCATTCTGGTTGCGGCCAAGGACCGCTCTCAGGACGTCAAAACCGTCGTCGAACGTCTCAAGGCGGCCGGCCGTCAGCAGCATCACGCCCATGTCCGCGTGGTGCGGCCGTGGGGATCCTATCAGAGCGTCGACGCTGGGAACCGCTTTCAGGTCAAACAGCTCGTGGTCAAGCCGGGGGCCAAGCTGTCGCTCCAGAAACACCGGCACCGGGCCGAGCACTGGGTCGTGGTCAGCGGTACGGCGCGGGTGACCCGCGATGCGGAGACGTTCGATCTGCACGTCGACGAATCGACCTACATTCCCGTCGGTGCGGCCCACCGGCTGGAAAATCCGGGTGACGAGCCGCTGCGCGTGATCGAGGTGCAGTCTGGCGACTATCTGGGCGAAGACGACATCATCCGCTTCGACGACGTCTACGGCCGTGTCGAAGAAAAAGAAAAGAAATAGCCCCGCCCCACCTGCGGCGGGCGCCGCCGGCGGCGAAGCCGGAGGCGATCGCGCCAAGTCTTCCCATGTCCGGCTGGATGGCCGGCCCGGGAAGTGCGAAGTAACGATCCTGATGCCGTGCCTGAACGAGGCGCGCACGCTTGGCGCCTGTGTGCGTGCCGCACGCGGTTATCTGGCGGCGCGCGGCCTTGCCGGCGAAGTCCTGGTCGCCGACAACGGCAGCAGCGACGGCTCGCCAGATATCGCCCGCACCTGCGGCGCCCGGGTGATCCACGTCGACGCCCGCGGCTACGGCCACGCCGTGCGCAGCGGCATCGCCGCCGCCCGGGGACGCTTCGTCATCGTCGGCGACGCCGACGGCAGCTACGATTTCGCGGCCCTCGACCTGTTCATCGAAAAGCTGCGCGCCGGCTATCACCTGGTCATGGGCAACCGCTTTCAGGGCGGCATCGAATCCGGCGCCATGCCGTTTCTGCACCGCTATCTGGGCAACCCGGTCCTGAGCGGCCTTGGCCGCCTGTTCTTCCACAGCCCGGTCGGCGATTTCCACTGCGGACTGCGCGGCTTCGACCGCGCCGCCATTCAGGCGCTGGGGCTGGCCGCGGGCGGGATGGAACTGGCCAGCGAAATGGTGGTCAAGGCCACCCTGCACAAGCTGCGCATCACCGAAGTTCCGACCACGCTTGCCCCCGACGGACGAGCTGGACAGTCACACCTGCGCCGCTGGCGTGACGGCTGGCGTCATCTGCGATTCCTGCTTCTGTTCAGCCCGCGCTGGCTGTTCCTCTATCCCGGGCTCGCTCTGATGGCCGCCGGACTGGGCGTGATCGCGTGGCTGCTGCCGACCCCGCGACAGATCGGCGGCGTGATCCTGGACGTCACCGCCCTGACCTATGGCGCGGCGGCCCTGATCTGCGGCTTTCAAGCCATGGTCTTTGCCGTCTTCACCAAGGTCTACGCGATCAACGCCGGGCTGCTGCCCGAAGATCCGCGCATTGCGGCGCTGGCCCGGATCTTCCGCCTCGAGATCGGCTTGGTCGTCGGCGCCGCCCTGCTGATCGCCGGCATCGTCGGATCCCTGTTCGTTGCCGGGGCATGGGAAGCGGCCTCATTCTCGGCGCTCGATCCTTCGCGTTCGCTGCGAATCGCCGTCCCCTCCGTCACGGCGCTGACCCTTGGTCTCGAAACCATCCTGTTCAGTTTCTTCTTTGCCATCCTCGAACTCGCCCACCCGGCCCCCCGGTTGTCC
>RFLL01000023.1 GCA_003693905.1 Alphaproteobacteria bacterium | reverse complement strand
GATGCGCGAAGTGCTGAACCGGCGTTTCACCCGGGCCCTCAAGGAGGATCCGGCGCGCACCGGCGCCGACTGGCCGGGGCTGATCCTGATCGACGGCGGCCGCGGCCAGCTTGCGGCCGCCCGGGCGGTGCTGGCCGATCTCGGCCTTGGCGATCTGGCGGTCGCCGCGGTGGCCAAGGGTCCGGAGCGCAACGCCGGGCGCGAACGCATCTTCCTGCCCGAGCGGCCGCCGATCCTGCTCGAACCGCGCGACCCGGTGCTCTACTTCCTGCAACGCCTGCGCGACGAGGCCCATCGCTTCGCCATCGGCAGCCACCGGGCCGGCCGCAGCAAGGCGCGCCTGCGTTCGGTCCTCGATGAGGTGCCCGGGATCGGGGCCAAGCGCAAGAAGGCGCTGCTGCACCACTTCGGCTCGGCCCAGGCGGTGGCCCGAGCCGGGCTGGCCGATCTCGAAGCGGTGCAAGGAATCAGCAAGGTCGTGGCCCGTAAGATCTACGACCATTTTCATGTCGATTCCTGACGTGGCTGCTGTGCCCCGGATGCGCTCGGCGCTTGCCGAGCGCCTTGGGCGATGTGCTAGATCTAGATTAAGGTGCGCCCACGATGCACCCCGGGGAACCACGCGACGTCACCGGCCACGACGAGGCGGCATGCCGATCAATCTGCCCAATCTGCTGACCCTGTCGCGCATCGTGGCGATTCCGGTCATCGTGGCGGTGCTGTTCTTTCACGACCCGCTGATGCGCTGGATCGGTCTCGGCCTGTTTGTGGCCGCTGCGGTGACCGACTATTTCGACGGCTATCTGGCGCGCCACTGGGGGCAGGTCTCGCGCCTCGGCCGTTTCCTCGACCCGATCGCCGACAAGCTTCTGGTGGCCAGCATCATCGTCATGCTGGTCGCCACCGACGATGTCCGGGGTCTGGTCGTGATCCCGGCCATCGTCATCGTGTGCCGGGAGATCCTGGTCTCCGGCCTGCGCGAGTTCCTAGCCGAAATCAAGGTGCCGCTGCCGGTCAGCCGCCTGGCGAAGTGGAAGACCGCGATCCAGATGATCGCCCTCGGGGTGTTGATCGTCGGCGAGGAAGCGGGACCATCGTTTCTGCCCATGCAGGTGATCGGGGATGCCGGCTTGTGGATCGCGGCCACCCTGACCCTGGTGACGGGCTATGATTATCTGGCCCGCGGTCTCAAGCACATGGGCTGAGCGGGGGCCTCGGAACAAAGGCGATAAAATCCCCAGAGCCTGAAAATCCCCAGAGCCTGCGCGGTTGACATTGGCCCGGCCGCTTGCCTTGTTTTGAAGGCGGCCGCGGCGAACGGGCCGCGGCAGCCACGGTATCACGGGACCGCGGGGAACAGAGGGACCACGGGGCATGAAGGTGTTCGGACTGGCCGGATGGAGCGGCAGCGGCAAGACGACCCTGATGCGGGCCCTGATCCCGGCCCTGGTCGGACGCGGGTTGCGGGTCTCGACCATGAAGCATGCCCACCACACCTTCGATATCGACCAGCCGGGCAAGGATTCCTACGAACATCGTCGCGCCGGGGCGAGCGAGGTTCTGATCACCTCGGCCAAACGCTGGGCGCTGATGCATGAGCTGCGCGGCGCGCCGGAGCCGCCGCTCGAAGCGCTGATGCAGCGCATGACGCCGGTCGATCTGCTGCTGATCGAAGGCTTCAAGCGCGCCGGCCACGACAAGCTGGAGGTCCACCGGCCGGCGCTCGGCAAGCCGCTTCTGTGCCGCGAGGATCCGCACATCGTCGCCGTGGCCAGCGACGTCCCGATCGACGGTCTGGACGTGCCGCGTCTCGATCTCAACGATGTCGAAGCGATTGCCACCTTCATCGTCGCCCATTGCGGCCTGTCGGCGCACCCGGCTTCGACGGGCGCACCGGCATCGCCTGCCGCTTCATAGCCGGGCCCGGGGCATCATGGCACAGCTCAGCAACGACTGCTTCGCCCACGGCGGGCGCCTGATGCGGGTCGACGAGGCCCTGGAACTGATCGCGCGGCGCATCGACTGCGTCACCGACGTCGAGGAGGTCCCGGTTGTCGCCGCCCTGGGGCGGGTGCTGGCCGAGGACGTGATCGCCCCCCACGACGTGCCGCCGCACGACAATTCGGCGGTCGATGGCTATGCGGTTTTTTTCGACGATCTCGATCCGGGTGGCGAGACGGTTCTGCCGGTGACCGGACGCGCCGCCGCCGGGCATCCGCTGGGCCGGCCGGTGCACCGCGGCGAAGCCATCCGCATCTTCACCGGCGCCCCCATGCCGGAAGGTCCCGATACCGTGATGATGCAGGAGGACTGCCGTCTGGAAGGCGACCGGGTGGTCCTGCGCCCGGGCCTCAAGCGCGGCGCCAACCGTCGTCGTCGGGGCGAAGACGTGCGCACCGGGGCCACGGTGCTGCACCGCGGCCGGCGCCTGCGTGCCCAGGACCTCGGCCAGGCGGCGGCGGTCGGGCGGCGCACGCTGAACGTTTCGCGGCCCCTGCGCGCGGCGCTGTTCTCCACCGGCGACGAGGTGCGCGAACCGGGCACGCCGCTTGATCCTGGCTGTATCTACGATTCCAACCGGGCCATGATCCACGGCCTGTTGAGCGGCCTGGGATGTGCCGTCACCGACCTCGGCATCCTGCCCGATCGCCCGGCGGTGATCCACGAGGCGCTGGCCACGGCGGCGCGTGACCACGACGTGATCATCACCTCCGGCGGCGTTTCGGTCGGCGAGGAGGATCACGTCAAGCAGGCGGTCGAAGCGCAGGGGGCTTTGCATCTGTGGCGTCTTGCCATCAAGCCCGGTCGGCCGCTCGCCCTCGGTCAGGTCGGCCGGGTGCCGTTCGTCGGGCTGCCCGGCAACCCGGTTGCGGTCATGGTCACGTTCGTTACCGTCGTGCGGCCGATGATTCTGCGCCTGATGGGT
>RFLL01000220.1 GCA_003693905.1 Alphaproteobacteria bacterium | reverse complement strand
GTTCGTAGGTGCGCGGGTCCTTCTCGACCGCCGAGACGTGGAGCCCGCCCTTGTGGGCAAACGCGCCGTCGCCGACATAAGGCGCATTCGGGGCCGAGGCGCGGTTGAGGCGCTCGTCGAGAAGGCGCGAAACCGGGGTCAGACGGCGCAACTGGGCGTCGCTGATGCCGATTTCGTATCCCGTTTTGAGCTTCAGCGTCGGGATCAGCGAGATCAGATTGGCATTGCCGCAGCGTTCCCCCAACCCGTTCAGCGTGCCCTGCACCTGCCGCGCCCCCGCCTCGACCGCAGCCAGCGAGTTGGCGACCGCGTTCTCGGTATCGTTGTGACAGTGGATGCCGAGCCGGTCGCCCGGCACCTCGGCGGCAACCGCACGCACGATGTCCGCGACCTCGTGCGGCAGCGTGCCGCCGTTGGTATCGCACAGGACGAGCCAGCGGGCACCGGTCTCCAGTGCCGCCTTCAGGCACGCCAGGGCATACTGCGGATCCGACTTGAAACCGTCGAAGAAATGCTCGGCGTCGAACAGAACCTCCTTCTTGCGCCGGACCGCCACGGCGACGCTGTCGCGGATCATGGACAGGTTTTCGTCGCGCTCGATGCCGAGCGCGGCATCGAGATGAAAATCCCAGGTCTTGCCGACCAGGCATACCGCCGGCGCCTTGACCGCCAGAACCGCGCTCAGACCGGGATCGTTCTCGGCGCTGCGCCCGGGCCGCCGGGTCATGCCGAAGGCGACCAGCCTTGCCGTCGTCAGGGCCGGCGGATCGGAGAAGAAGGCGTCGTCGGTCGGGTTGGCCCCGGGCCAGCCGCCTTCGACGTAGTCGACCCCGAGGCCGTCGAGCGCCCGGGCCATGGCGATCTTGTCGGCAAGCCCGAAGTCGACGCCCTGGCTCTGGGCGCCGTCGCGTAGGGTCGAATCGTAGAGATAGACGCGTTTGTCGTCGCTCATCCGTGACTCCGCTTAACGCTCCGCCAGCGTCGAATGCATTGCAGGACTATGCACCCCGGAAGTGTAATTTCAAGCTGTCCATCCTCAGGCGCGACGCCAGGTCGTGCCTCGGGGCGTGTCCTCGAGCACGATCCCGCGCGCCGCCAAGGCATCGCGAATGCGGTCGGCTTCGGCAAAATCGCGCGCCTTGCGGGCAGCGGCGCGGGCGGCAATCAGGCGCTCGATCTCTGCCGTCTCATCATCGTCCGCCGCCCCGCTCCCCTTGCCCTTGAACCAGGCCTCGGGGTCCTGCTGCAACAGGCCGACAAGCGCGCCGCCGGCAATCAGGCTTGCCCGCGCCGCCGCACGCGCCGTCGCATCGGCGGCCTTGTGCAGCGCGCCGGCCTGTTCATGCAGCGCGGCCAGAGACTCCGGCGTGTTGAGATCATCGGCCAGAGCGGCGACCACCGCCTGCGGCGGCGCGGCCTCGGCTTCGGCAACGGCCGCATCACCCGGCACGGCCCGCAAGGCACCGTAGAGGCGGTCGAGCTGGGTTTTCGCTTCTCTCAGCTTGTCACGGGTAAAATCGAGCGGCTGGCGATAATGTGCCGACAGCAGGCTCAGGCGGATCGCCTCTCCCGGCCAGCCTTCTTCGAGAAGCTGGCGCACGGTGAAGAAATTGCCGAGCGACTTCGACATCTTCTCGCCCTCGACAACGACGTAACCGTTGTGCATCCAGATCTCGGCGAAGCGCCGGCCGCGCTCGGTGCATGCGGCACACGTCGACTGGGCGATTTCGTTTTCGTGATGGGGAAAGATCAGATCCTGGCCGCCGCCGTGAATGTCGAAGTTTTCGCCAAGATGGGCGGCGCTCATCGCCGAGCACTCGATGTGCCATCCCGGCCGGCCGCGTCCCCACGGGCTGTCCCACCCCGGCTGATCAGGGGTGCTCGGTTTCCACAGCACGAAGTCGGCCGGATCCTTCTTGTAGGGGGCGACCTCGACCCGCGCACCGGCGATCATCTCTTCCCGGTCGCGTCGCGACAGGCGGCCGTAATCCGGCATCGAAGCGACCGAGAACAGCACGTGCCCGTCGGCGACATAGGCATGACCGCGTTCGATCAGCCGTTCGATCAGTGTGATCATCTGGGGGATGTGCCGGGTCGCACGCGGCTCTATCGTCGGCGGCAGCGCGCCCAGCGCCGCCATGTCCTCGTGAAAAGCGCGAATGGTGCGCTCGGTGATCTCCTCGATCGGCTCGCCGCGGTCCTTGGCCGCGGCGATGATCTTGTCGTCGACGTCGGTGATGTTGCGCACGTAGGTGACATGATCCGGACCATAGACGTAACGCAGCAGGCGATAGAGAACGTCGAAGACGACCACAGGGCGGGCATTGCCGATGTGGGCGAAGTCATAGACCGTCGGCCCGCACACGTACATGCGCACATTGGCCGGATCGAGCGGTGTGAAGATCTGCTTGGTCCGGGTCAGCGTGTTGTACAGCCGGATCGTCACGGGTGTCGTCGCAGGCGTGGTCACAGCGGCCCCTTGAAAGCGTTGGTGATCGGATAGCGGCGGTCGCGGCCGAATGCGCGGCGGGTGATCTTGACCCCGGGACAGGCCTGACGGCGCTTGTATTCGGCCCCGTCGAGCATACGCCACACCCGTGCCACGGTGTCGTGATCGTGGCCACGGGCGACGATTTCGTCGATACTCATCTCGTCCTCGATCAGACATTCGAGAATGGCGTCCAGGGTCTCATACGGCGGCAGGGTATCCTGGTCGGTCTGATGGGGTTTGAGCTCGGCGCTCGGCGCCTTGGTCAGGATCCGCTCCGGGATGACCCGCCCGGGCGGTCCCAGCCCCCCCCTGGGCAGGGTCTGATTGCGCCAGTGCGCGAGGCGATAGACCGTGGTCTTGTAGACGTCCTTGAGAACGTTGAAGCCGCCGGCCATGTCGCCGTAGAGGGTGGCGTAGCCGACGGACATTTCCGACTTGTTGCCGGTCGACAGCAGCATCAGAGCAAATTTGTTGCTGAACGCCATCAGGGTGATCATGCGCGAACGCGCTTGAATGTTTTCTTCCGTCGTATCCGGCGGCAGGTCGTCGAAGGCCGGCTTGAGCATGGCATCGAAGGCCGTCATCGCCGGCTCGATGCCCACGGTATCGAGGCGGACTCCCAACAGGCGCGCGCATTCGCCAGCATCTTCCAGGCTTTCGCGGCTGGTGTAGGGCGAGGGCATCATGACGCAATGCACCCGCTCCGCTCCCAGGGCATCGACCGCGATCGCCGCCGACAGGGCCGAATCGATCCCGCCCGACAGGCCCAGAACAATACCTTTGAAGCGGTTCTTGTTGACGTAATCGCGCAGGCCCAGTTGCAGCGCACCATAGATCGGTTCGATTCCTTCGGGCGGCGCCTCGCGCGGGCCATCGTCACAGACCCACCCTCCCTCGGCATCACGGGACAAGTCGACGACCGCCAGGGCCTCGCGGAACATCGGCAACTGGGCGCGCAGGTTGCATCCGGCATCGAGCACGAACGAAGCGCCGTCGAACACCAGCTCGTCCTGACCGCCGACCTGATTGACGTACATCAGCGGCAATCCGGTTTCGGTCACCCGGGCCACGGCCAGTTGCAGACGCACATCGGCCTTGCCCATCTCATAGGGGCTGCCGTTGGGCACGATCAGAATTTCGGCCCCCGATTCGGCCAGACATTCGCATACCTCGGGCCCCCACATGTCCTCGCAGATCGGGATCCCCAGGCGCACGCCGCGAAAGTTGACCGGCCCGGGCATCGGCCCGGGCTTGAACAGGCGCACCT
>RFLL01000219.1 GCA_003693905.1 Alphaproteobacteria bacterium | reverse complement strand
GTACTGCGCCGTTTCGCTGCCGACCACATGGCCGCCTGTTCGCAGGTCGAGCCATGACCGGTCGTCGCAATGCCGCCGGCATGGACCGCCCGACAGAAGGAAACCCAGGCCCCACGTTCCACGGATCGACCACAGGAACGATCACCCAATAGGGAGGAAACGATGACAGAAAAACGATTTGCGAGCACAGTTCCCGACGACGTGACGGCACGCATGAAGCGGGAATTCGACGAAGCCCACGATTTCGATCCGCGCGACCCCTTGTTCGGCCTCGACAAGCATGACCTGGCCGGGCCGGTCTTGAAGCGGCGCACGGTCCTGCGCCTGCTCGCCGCTTCGGGGGCGCTCACGGCCTGGCACCTGATGCCGGGCGCCGGCGCCCGACGCGCCGTTGCCGCCAAGCGCGGCGGACACCTGCGCGCGGCCTGGGCCGGTGCGGCGGAGATCGTCACTCTCGATCCCGCGCGCATGAACCAGGTGCTGCAGTTCCAGATCACCTCCAACGTGCTCAGCGGTCTTACCCACATCAACAACAAGCTGGTCGCCGAAGGTGATCTCGCCAAGGACTGGAGCGTGTCCGATGACGGCAAGGAATGGACCTTCAACCTGCGCGAAGGGGTGACCTTCCACAACGGCGATCCGTTCACCGCCGACGACGTCATCTTCACCTACAACCGGTCGAAGGATCCGCGCAAATCGATCCATTCGCGCGTCGTCTCCAACATCGCCGAGGTCGTCAAGATCAACGACCACACGGTGAAGATCATCCTCAAGGCGCCGCAGGCCTCGTTCCTGGTCAAGACGCTGGAACGCTCCAGCGGCCGCGCCATGACCATCGTCAGCCGCGGTGCGCTGGCCAGCATGGGTGAATCCCAGTATGGCCTGACGCCGGTCGGCACCGGGCCGTTCCGGGCCACCTTCCACCAGCTCGGCCAGGGCGTCGTCCTGGAACGGTTCGACAAGTACTACGACCCGGAGCGACCGTTGCTCGACAAGGTGACGATCATTCCGATCACCGATCCGGAGCCTCTGGCGGCAGCGATCGAAGCCGGCGACGTGGAATTGATCGGCGGCAACTCGCCGTCGTCGGAGCTGATCGACCGCTTCGAGGCCAATCCCGATCTGGTCGTCAACTCGGCTCCGGCCCCGGGGTTCCAGGCGGTATGGATCAACCCGTGGCGCGAACCGTTCCGGGTCACCGATTTCAACAAGCCGCTTGACGAGCTGTTGCAGGAAAAGGGCTTCAAGGTGCGCATGGCGATCGCCAAGGCGCTCGATCGCGATCGTTTCATCAAGCAGGCCCTGTTCGGCCGCGGCGTGCCCGCGTACGGGTCGATCAATCCGGCGATGGGCTTCTTCTTCGACGAGACGTTGGGCGAACGCAGCGCCCAGCGCTACGAACCCGATGTCGCCCGCAAGCTGCTGGCCGAAGCCGGCTATCCGGACGGCAAGGGATTCCCAAAGCTGAAGCTGCTGCACTCGCCGTCGCTGCGACGCGAATCGCAGGTCGTCGCGGATATCCTGAAGCGCAACCTGGGCATCGAGGTCGAACTGGAAACCAAGGACCAGCCGGTCGTCCTTCAGGATTTCCTCAAGATGGATTTCGACATCGCCCGCCTGGGCAGCGGCGGCGACTTCGACCCCGACGACGCCATCGTCGACTGGATGCAGACCGAATCCAAATTCAACGGCCTGAAGCGCGACAAGGAGAAGATGCCGTTCGGCTATTTCTCCGACAAGGAGGCGGATGCACTGATCGACCAGCAGCGCCTTGAGACCGATCTCGCCAAGCGCAAGGAACTGGTGCAGAAGGCCAACAAGATCACCTCGGACAAGGTGGCCTGCGGCTTCCTGTTCCATCCGATGTCGATTCTGGTACATCGCAAGTCGGTCGACTATCCGGCGGTCAGCCGGATTCCCGGCCTTGTCGATCTCGACCGTACCTCCCTGGTCTAGATCGAGCAGAACGGCGGGTGGTTCGGTCCTCGCGAAGCGGACCGCCACCCGCCACCGTTCAGGAAACGGTCGTTCCGGGTTCAACATTCGCGCGGACAAGCACACGCAATGGTCAAGTATCTGCTGCGCCGTACCCTGGGGGCCATCGTCGTCATGTGGGCGGTGGCCACGCTGGTCTTTTTCATGCTGCGCATCGTACCCGGTGATCCCATGCTGGCCATGGTGTTCGACACCGGCGACCCGGCGGCGGCCGAACAGTTGCGGCGCGATTTCGGCCTCGACAAGCCGCTTTACGTGCAATACGGCAAGTTTTTCGTTCAGGCCGTGCAGGGCAACCTGGGCACGTCGCTCTATGGCAGCCGCGTGCCCGTGACCCGGATCGTGGCCGAAGCCTTTCCGCGCACCATATCGCTGGCCCTGCTGTCGTTCCTGATCGCCATCGCCATCGCGGTACCGGCGGGGCTGATCTCGGCCTTGAAGAAGCATTCGGCGCTCGACCACGGGGTCACGGTGATCGCCTTCCTCGGGCTCAGCATGCCCGATTTCTGGCTCGCCATCCTGCTGATCATCGTCTTTGCCGCGCAACTGCACTGGCTGCCGGCAATCGGCTACGTTCCGTTGGCGCAGGGGTTCTGGCCCTGGTTCTCCCACCTCATTCTGCCTTCGATTGCCGTCGGCACGCCGTTTGCGGCGATCATGGCGCGGATGATCCGGTCTTCGATGCTCGAAGTCCTGCGCGCCGACTTCATGCGCGTGGCAGCATCGAAGGGGCTGCTGCGCCGGCAGCTCATCTTCATTCACGCCCTGCCCAACGCCCTGATCCCGATCGTCACGGTCATGGGCATCGCGGTTGCGCTTCTGATGGCGGGTACGGTCGTGGTCGAGAACGTCTTTGCCATCAAGGGTCTGGGACGGGTCCTCATTCAAAGCATCCTCAACCGCGACTATCCGGTGGTCCAGGGCGCGATTCTGGTCGTCTCGGCCATCTTCGTCTTCTCCAACCTGCTTGTGGACATGTTGTACACCGTGATCGACCCGAGGATCCGCTATGAGTAAAGCGCGCACCGAAACCTGGCAGGACGCCGAAATCAGCGGGGAAGCCGCGTCGGATGCAGAAGCCAGCGGGCCGGTCGAACTCAGCCGTCGCGTGCTGTGGTGGCGCTACATCGTGCGCGACAAGAAGGCGCTGGTCGGGCTGTTCGTGCTCGGCGCCTTCTTCGTTGCCGCGATCCTGGCGCCACTGGTGGCCCCTTACGATCCCAATGCGATGGACTACGACATGATCGGTGCGCCGTCGTGGGCACATCCGCTCGGCACCGACGACCTCGGGCGCGATCTGCTCAGCCGCCTG
>RFLL01000218.1 GCA_003693905.1 Alphaproteobacteria bacterium | reverse complement strand
CTTCCTCGATGGTGATCAGCACTTCGTGCTCGGTGGCCAGCCGGCGCACCAGATCGGTGTCCAACGGCTTGGCGAAGCGGGCATCGGCAACCGTCGTGGACAGACCGCGGGCGGCCAGTTCATCGGCCGCTTTCAGCGCCTCGCCGAGGCGGGTGCCGTAGGACAGGATCGCCACCTTGGTGCCTTCGCGCACGATACGGCCCTTGCCGATCTCGAGCGGTGTGCCACGGGTCGGGATGTCGACCAGACCGGTGGCCTCGCCGCGCGGATAGCGGAATGCGCACGGGCGGTCGTCGATCTGCACCGCGGTCGCCACCATGTGCACCAGCTCGGCCTCGTCGGACGGAGCCATCAGCACGAACCCGGGCAGACAGCCGAGATAGGTGATGTCGTAGCTGCCCTGATGGGTGACGCCGTCGGCCCCAACCATGCCGGCGCGGTCGATGGCGAAGCGCACCGGCAGGCTTTGAATGGCGACGTCGTGCACGACCTGGTCATAGGCGCGTTGCAGGAACGTCGAATAGATGGCGGCGAATGGCCGCAGTCCTTCGCACGCCATGCCGGCGCAGAAGGTGACCGCGTGCTGTTCGGCAATGCCGACATCGAAGCAGCGGTCCGGGAACCGTTCGGCAAACTTGTTGAGGCCGGTCCCCGAGGGCATGGCCGCAGTGACGGCGACGATGCGCTCATCGCGTTCAGCTTCGGCGATCAGAGCCTGGCCGAACACGTTCTGATAAGCCGGGGCCTTGGGCTCCGGCTTGGCCTGTTTGCCGGTGATGACGTCGAACCTGCTGACACCGTGATACTTGTCGGCCGATTTTTCCGCCGGCGCGTAGCCCTTGCCCTTCTGGGTCACGACATGGATCAGAACCGGGCCTTGGTAATCGGTATCGCGGACGTTCTTGAGCACCGGCAGCAGGTGCTCCAGGTTGTGGCCGTCGATCGGCCCGACATAGAAGAAGCCGAGTTCCTCGAACAACGTGCCGCCGGTTAGCAGGCCGCGGGCGAATTCTTCCGCCCGTTTGGCCGCGGTCTCGACCGAACGCGGGAAACGCCGTGCCAGTTCTTTGCCGAGATGGCGCATGGACTGATACGGACGCGAGGAGATGAGCTGCGACAGATGCGCGCTCAGCGCCCCCACCGGCGGCGCGATCGACATGTCGTTGTCGTTGAGAATGACGATCAGCCGGCTGTCCATGGCGCCGGCGTTGTTCATCGCTTCATAGGCCATGCCGGCGGTCATGGCGCCGTCGCCGATCACCGCGATGACCCGGTTGTCCTTGCCCTTGAGATCGCGTCCGACGGCAAAACCGAGCCCGGCCGAAATCGAGGTCGAGGCATGGGCGGCACCGAAGGGATCGTAGATGCTTTCCTTGCGCGAGGTGAAACCGGACAGCCCGCCGCCCTGACGCAGAGTGCGGATGCGATCGCGCCGGCCGGTCAGCACCTTATGCGGATAGCACTGATGACCGACATCCCAGATCAGGATGTCCTCGGGGGTGTCGAAGACGTAGTGCACCGCCACCGTCAACTCGACCACGCCCAGGCCGGCACCCAAGTGACCGCCGGTGACCGAAACCGCCTCGATGACTTCCTGGCGCAGCTCGCCGGCCAGTTGCGTCAGCTCCGATTCGTCGAGCCGGCGCAGATCATCGGGCGTCGCAACGGTATCGAGCAGAGGTGTCTTGCTGTTGTGTCCGCGATTGGTCACGGGGGTTATCCCTGAAACATCCTGTGATTGATCTTGTCCGCATTGGCGGACCCGTGCCGCCACCGTCGCACCCCCCGCCCCGGGCTCAGGTGCGTCGCTCTAGCACGAATCTTGCCGTTTCTTCCAGTAGCTTCGCCTTTTCGGCGAAAATTTCAAGCTGCGCACAGGCGCGCTCGACCAGCGCCTCGGCCCTGCTGCGCGCTCCGGCGCGCCCGAGCTGACCGACGAAGGTCGCCTTGCCCAGGACGGCATCCTGACCGGTCGGCTTGCCCAGCTCTTCAGGCGTGCTCTCGTAATCGAGCAGATCGTCGATGATCTGGAACGCCAGGCCGAGGTCCTCGGCATAGGCCCGCAGCGCCTGGCGCGCGGCGGCGTCGGCACCGCCCAGAATCGCCCCCGCCTCACACGAAAATGTGATCAATGCCCCGGTTTTCAATCGCTGCAACCCGGTGATGCCGTCGAGATCGAGATCGGCGCGCTGCGGCGAGATGTCGATCATCTGCCCGCCGACCATGCCCGCCGCCCCGGCGGCGGCGGCCAGCCCTGCAATCAGCGCCGTGCGCACGGCGGGATCGGGATGGCAACGCGGATCGGCGAGAACCGCGAAGGCCTCGGTCAGCAGGCCGTCCCCGGCCAGGATTGCCGTTGCTTCATCGAAGGCGCGGTGTACCGTGGGACGCCCGCGGCGCAGATCGCTGTCGTCCATCGCCGGCAGATCGTCGTGGATCAGGCTGTAGCAATGCACCATCTCGACCGCAGCCGCGCATTCCAGTGCCGCCTCGGGCGCGACATCGAACAGGCGGGCCGATTCGATGACCAGGAACGGACGCAGGCGTTTGCCCCCCGACAGCGCGCTGTAGCGCATTGCCGCCACCACGCGCCCGCGCGGACCTTCGACCGGCGGCAGAAGCCGGTCGAGGCATCGCGTCACCGCTTCGCCGCGCGCGGCCAGAATCGAGGAAAGTTCGCTCACGCCCCGGCTCTCGCTCCGATGCCCCTCACTCGGCATCGAGCGGCTCGGTCGCGACCGAGCCGTCGGGCCCCAGTGTGATCTTTTCGATCTTGGCCTGCGCCTCGCGCAGTTTGGCCTCGCAGTGACGCTTGAGCCGGGCGCCGCGTTCATAGGCTTCGATCGCCTCGTCGAGCCGGCCTTCGCCGGATTCCAGACGCGCCACGATGCGTTTCAGCTCTTCCAAAGCTTCTTCGAAACTCATGCGGGCGATATCGTCGCCGTCCTGGCCCTGGTCCTTCTTGTCGTTGCCGGTGTCCGCCATGCAGTTCCTCGATGCAAGTGTGGAAAACGTAGGGGGTGCAGAAAGAAAAAAAAGAAGTGTAGCCCTGCGGCGCAGTGCGGCAAGGTGCGTCTCTCCGCGATGCCCCGTCCGGCGCAGCGCCAGCGCTCAGGCGCTCATCAACGCACGCACGTGTGCCGCCGCGCTGCGACCCAGGGCACCCAGATCGTAGCCCCCTTCGAGGGCCGAGACCACACGCCCGGCACAGCTCTGCCGGGCCACGGCCAGGATTTCGGTGGTCACCCAGACGTAATCGTCTTCGTGCAACTGCAACCCGGCCAGGGGATCGTCGGCGTGGGCATCGAACCCGGCCGAGACCAGGATCAGATCCGGTACGAACGTGCGCAGACGGGGCAATACGAGATCGCTCATGGCACGGCGGAACTCGGGCCCGCCGGCGCCCGGCGGCAATGGAACGTTGACGATGTTGTCATGGGCGCCGCGTTCCTCGGCACTGCCGGTGCCGGGATAGAGCGGCATCTGATGGGTGGAAGCATAGAAAAGATCGGCATCGTCCCAGAACGCCGCCTGGGTTCCATTGCCGTGATGAACGTCGAAATCGACCACGGCCACGCGGCGCGCACCATGCACCGTGCGCGCATGCAGCGCGGCAACGGCCACATTGTTGAACAGGCAGAACCCCATCGCACGCCGGGGTTCGGCGTGGTGACCCGGCGGCCGCACGGCGCAGAACGCGGTGTCGGCGGTTCCATCGAAAACCGCATCGACGGCGGCAATCACCGCCCCGGCCGCCCGCAGCGCCGCCTCGCCCGACCCCGGCGAGACGGTCGTATCCATGTCGAGGGCCGCATATCCGGCCTCGGGAATCGTCGCCAACACGGCGTCGATATAGGATTCGGGATGGACCAGGGCCAGTTGCGCCCGCGTCGCACACGGCGCCTGACGCCGTTCGAGAGCGGCGAAATCCGGTCCGTCGAGAGCCTTCAGCACCGCATCGAGACGGG